>NZ_JAFLMX010000346.1:0-5523 GCF_017849675.1 Alteromonas sp. AO-Serp | reverse complement strand
ACCGTTTTCGGCGCCCAGCTCTACTCAGCTTTCACCAGTATTAAAACAAGCCATAGAGCGTGCTGACGTTGTGCTAGATTGCACCGACAATACAAACTCGCGAGATTTAATAAACCTACTGTGTTTTAAACTAAATACCCCGCTAGTATCGGGTGCAGCCATTCGCTTTGAAGGCCAGCTATTCGTCGCTATACCCGGTGAGAGCCGTTGCTATGCATGCTTGCGGACGCTATTTGAATCGCCTGACCTAAGCTGTGTTGAGGCAGGTATATTCTCGCCAGTAGTAAATATTGTTGGTACTTACCAAGCAATGCTAGCTATGCAAGTATTGATGGATTTCGATAATATTCCTAAAAACACGTTAATGACGTTTGATGCTCTGTCGCACGAGTGGCGAAACTGGAAGTTACCTAAAGGCGTAGATTGCGAGCTATGTGCTTGTTAAGTTTAGGTGCATTTGCGGCATGAATTCTAAAAACGTGGTTAAAAGCAACAGACTAAAACAAAGAACAAGACAGAAAATAGGTTGATTTAAATGACAACCCAAGTAGTGAAAAAACACATGGTAGTGGCGCAAAACGCGTCTGGACGTAACATGAACGTGCCAATTTATCGAATGAAGGGCGCGCGCCCTGGCCCCACCGTGTATATTCAAAGTTCTATTCACGGCGCTGAAGTGCAAGGCAACGTGGTTATTTACCATCTCATTCAGCGCTTAAAAGACATGGATATTTGCGGCGAAATTATCCTAGTGCCCAACTGTAACCCCATTGGTACTAACATTAAAGCCGGTGAGTACACATTAGGCCGGTTCGATCCTGTGAACGGTACAAACTGGAACCGCGGCTACTTCTTCGATAAAGATGCAGTTGAACATTTCGCCAAAACAGTCACCCGCGAAGAGTCAATTGAAGGCATAAAACAACGTTTTCGTGCTCACTTGTCTAACGCTATAGACAACAAATTGGCTGAACCATGGGGTTTAGGCTTGGCACAGCAGTTAAACCTAAAGCTACAGCAAATGGCGGTCAACGCCGATTTCGTGTTAGATCTCCACAACGGCCCGGTGTCTACCCGCCACGTTTATATTCCCGAATACGCCAAAGACAGCGCCAAGCTATTTAACATTCCTCACTGTATTTTTATTCCAAACGTATTTGCGGGGGCGTTGGACGAAGCGACTTTCTGCCCATGGTGGACACTGCAAGAAAGCATAAAAACTAATTTAGCGCGTGAGGTAAGCTTTAACGTTGAAGCGTTTACGCTTGAAATGGGTAGCCAAGAAGTTATCGACTTTAACGAAGGTAATATAGACGCCACCAGTATTCTTAGCTACTTAAACGCCAAAGGCGTATTGCACGAATGCGATATTAAACCGACAGAAATGAAGCGTTTAGGCGTGTATTTAAAAGACTATAAAACCCTGTTTACTAACTGGGGCGGCATGGTGGAGTACATGGCGAAACCAGGCCAAACGGTGAAGAAAGGCGAACCACTGGCGCAAATTTTAAATATTGACGACCTGGATACCGACAACGGCAGCAGGACCTTAGAAGCGCCTTGCGATTTGATCCCTATTCTACACTTCCCGTCGGCTTCGGTATTGAGTGGGACGCAGCTTTACAAGGTGTTTACTAATTATCGGGAATTGTAGGTTTTATCTACAAATAGATACGATGCGAACTTGGTTGCAACAAATTGGACTAGAGTTTGTTGCAACAGCCCTAAGGGAGTGCTTATTCGATGATTCATAAAGCAGCTACGAAGCGCACCTTTTTCACGAGAAAAATTGGCGAACTACGCAAGGGTAAATAGTCCGTTTTGCTAGATTCACTGAATATTTAGCAAAATAAAGCTTAGTTAACCCTATTTAGTACAAATTCGGCAATTTTTAAATCCTGAACTGCCAAACCCGTTAAATCTACAACCGTTGTCTCTGTTGCCATCGTTGGTCGCCTCCCCTTTGCGATTTCTGCTCCCAACTCGAACACTTGATGTTCACCGATAGCGGATGCACGAAGTGCTCTAGATACCTCACCACGTGTTAAACTTTGCTTTTTACTGTCCACAATAATTCTGGTGGCATTCACCAAAATATCTGTATCCAGCTCCTGCTTCTCGGGTGTATCGGAGCCAATTGCAATTATTAATGTTCCTGCTTGGATCCTATTCTGGCTTAGTAACGGTCGGGAAGACGGGGTTGTGGTAATGATTAGGTTTGACTTCCCGGCCAACGACTCCAAGTGCTCGATAAGCTCTACATTATAACCTTCGACTTGCATGGACCGTCTAAAGCGTTCAGCAGCTTCCGTTGAACGTCCCCACACTATTATCTTTTTACATCCTGTCACTTGACTCACTCGCTTCACCTGAAGACATGCCTGAATACCAGTGCCTACTACCCCAATGGCAGAGACCACGGCAGGAGCAAAATACTTGGCAACAATGGCGCCTGCAATTGCAGTACGATGGTCGGTTAAAATACCTTCATCTTGCAGTAAACATTTGGCTTCACCTGTTTCGGTGGAGAACAGCATCATCAAGCCGTTGCTGGACGGCAAGCCTAATACACTATTGCCATAAAAGCCTGATGCAACCTTAATCACATAATGAACTCCAGCCTTGAGGTAACCGCACTTAATATGTACTTCACCTTTCTCAAGCACTAGTTCACTTACAGGCGGGATGCACGCTAAGCCTTTGGAATAGTCAACAAATCCACTTTCAACATCAAGCAATGGGTCGAATTGCCTCAGCACGGTCAGAATTTCAGATTTAGTGACAATCTTCATGTTTACACCCCATATTTGTACTTCACATAATGACTAATTCTCTCCAACCCTTTTTCTAAATGATCGCTAGGCGCGCCTATTCCTACTCTGAAGTAACCGTCTAAGCCATACACGTCACCAGGTAAAATAAGCACGCTCAATTCTTGTCTAAACTCGTGGGCAAGTTCAGTTGAGTTAACTGGTAAATCATAACGAATAAATGCCATACCTCCTGCCTTGGGCGGTACAAACGAGGCCCAGGAATTTCCATCGACCCACTCACTAATTCTATTTAGATTATCTATTAAGAATTCTTTACTGCGGGTTAATACCTGATGCCGAAAGGTTGGTTCTAGCACTATATTCGCTACATATTCGCTTACAGCACTAGTGGTGATGCTGGTATAATCCTTACACTGCCACGTTTTGTAGATGTCGTCGGGTAGCCCAACTAGCCATCCTAGGCGTAAACCAGGCATCGCCATAGCTTTTGACAAGCCGCAAGTAATAATCGCCTTTTCATATTCATCTGCAAAACTAGGTAGTTCATTTCCATCAAACTCCGCACCTTTGTATACCTCATCAGCATGGATATAAATGTCGTGCCGTTTTGCAAAGTTCACCAATTCCTGTATTTGTTCAAGAGGTAGCGTAGATCCAGTTGGGTTGTTGGGATGACAAATAGTGAGCATCTTGGTGTTAGCCGATATACTTTTTTCTAGCAGTTCAAAGTTTGGTAGCCAACCGTCTTGTTCCAATAATGGAATTTCGACGACCTTCACCCCTAACGACTTAGCCCACCCAGCTATTTGCATGTAGTTAGGAACAATAACTATTAGCTCATCGCCTTTTTCAAGTAAGCTCATTACCATTAGGAAATTTGCTTCAGCCGAGCCATTTGTAACGATTACATTGTCAGAAGTTCGATTGCTGTATAGGGCAGCAATGCGCTCTCGAAGTTGCACACTACCATTAGTCCAACCGTATCCAAGTTCAATACTCAATAGCTCTTGTTGCTGCTCCTGATTGAGCAGTTCGTTTAATCGATATGGGTGAACACCGCTATCAGATAGGTTCAGTTCAACTAAGTTTTCATAGAGTGATTGGATTCGTTCAAGTGTAAATTCATCGATTTGCATGATTTGTCTTCTATAGGTCAATTGATACTGCTCAGTGTATGCTTGACCTGCTAAGCGATGAATAACACAATAATTGAATTTCGCGCATTTAACTTTGTAAAACAAAGGAAAAGGCTGCGTTTACTTTGGAAAAATAAGATGGACAAGATTAACAGAAATATTCTACATATTTTGCAGTCTGAGGGGCGTATTTCCTTCTCGGAATTAGCGAAGCGTGTCCACCTTTCCGCCCCCGCGGTTGCTGAACGCGTAAAGCGATTAGAAGAGGAAAGCGTAATTACCGGCTATACTGCAACAATCGATAGCCACAACATGGGATTACCTATTACAGCCATGGTTCAAGCCCGTGTATTTATTGGTAAGGAGCCGCAAATACTAGCATTTATGAAAGAACGGCTAGAGGTCGTTGAAGGATACAATGTGACGGGTGAACGCGCCTTCATAATGAAAGTAGCGACAGATTCAATGAAAGCACTAGACGGCTTTTTGGAAGATCTATCAATAATGGCAGAGTCCAATACAATGATGATATTGTCCAGCGTGACGAGGAAGCCGCTCACAATTTAAGTACAATTTATCCCATTCAAACCAATATCATGTTTAAACTCTCCACGTCCGTTAAACACGCCAAAACCAACATCGGTTGCTTTAAGCTGTAAATCTAAAACCCAGTCTGTTTGTTCAATTGGTTTTAATTCAAAACGGTGTAAAGGAAGTGGGCATTTTAAGTAAAAGTTATGATAAGCCTTTCCCAAAGCACCTTGGTCTAGGGTATGCACGTAAATAGTGTTTTTGCCTATTTCAAATTCTTTATGAAAGTAGTCTGTATTATCGGTTAACACCATATCCATTGCGACGTCAAAAAAACCTAGGTTAACCTGAATAAAAGCCACTACAGCGATAAAAATGTTAAGGATGTTAGAAACCCATTTATTTTTGAACAAAAGCTTAAGTGCACCTTTCTGCTTAAAAATCAGGTAAACACCTACACATACCGCTATCAATTTCACCCAGGCTACCATATCCCCGACCTGTGACATGAGCTTTGGGGAATGGTAGTTCATCCCCCACAAAACACTCCCATTAACGCTTTCAGCTAAAGGTATGAAAATTAGCAGTAGCCCAACAAATACAGGAATACGCCGTACCGCAGCATCCCTGTGCGGCATTGACGTTTTTTTACTACTATGGTTTTGCATCAGCAGCGTCCTTGGTAGCAGCGCATTTTAAATCGGCGAACCTGGCGGTAGCGGCTCTACTTCAAAGGTACTTGGCCATGCCTTACTAGCCCAATAAGTATCGAACTGTTCTTTCAGTATTTCATACTGATTGTCGTCTGCTTTGTCGTCTAACCATTCGCTAAATTCAAGCAGAGCAAGTTCGGCTTCCATTCTTACTTCAGGCGCCAACTTATCGTTAGTTACTGCTTTCATCACTGCATTTAACGCCACTAACTGTAAGCGTTTTGCTAGTGGGCTTTGTGACTTATTTTTATACCAGTGAACGTTAAGTATTTGCTTCACCAGCATAGAAACGCCTACTTTTTTACGTCTGTCATTAGTGCTTCTTGTCTGCCACTCTAAGCGGTTTAAGCGCTCTGGGTGCAATAGTAA
>NZ_JAFLMX010000072.1:0-8649 GCF_017849675.1 Alteromonas sp. AO-Serp | reverse complement strand
ATACAAACTTTCGTCTATTCAATACATCAAGTAATTCACTCATATCTACTTAACCATATGCACCTTCCGCACCATATAGTTAATCTTTATTTTTCAGCAGCTTAGACCAACCCAAAACTTATACTAAAGGTGTATAAGGTACTTTCTACACACAGCAAGATAATATTTTCCTTTCAAATTTAATAAACTCACTCCCCTCAATGCTGTACACTTATACAGTATTAAGATATACCATAACAAGCAAAGTACTGGTATGGAATCTTGTTTTTTTCAGACCGTCTACCACGTACATTTGCCTAGAGAAAGTGACCATTTGCGATGCATGACAAACTCATTCAAAAACTCGAAATTCTTTCAGATGCCGCTAAGTATGACGCTTCTTGCGCAAGTGGCTCCGCCGGTAAACGAAAAGCAGGTAAAACTGACAAAAAAGGAATAGGTTCGCTCACAGGAGGGTCAGGGATATGTCACAGCTTTACCCCTGATGGTCGATGCGTATCATTACTTAAGATCCTAATGACCAACTATTGCATATACGATTGCCATTACTGCATCAATAGGGTGTCTAGCAACGTTCAACGAGCGCGTTTTACCGTTAAAGAAACGGTTGATTTAACGCTTAATTTTTATAAGCGTAACTACATTGAGGGATTATTTTTAAGTTCCGGTATTGTCGGCTCTCCTGACCTGACTATGGAGAGCATGGTGCGCATCGCGAAGTCTCTTCGCATTGATCACGGATTTAAAGGATACATTCATCTTAAGACCATTCCGAATGCATCTCCTGAACTACAGGCTGAAGCTGGCTTATATGCCGATAGGCTAAGTATAAACATCGAAATGCCGACACAAAATTCGTTGAACAAATACGCCCCGGAAAAAGACCTTGCTGAAATTCACGGTTCAATGAATACATTGAAAGACAAAATAAATGAACACAAAGTAGATAAGACCTACTCGGGTAAACGCCCACCTCGCTTTGCTCCTGGCGGACAGTCCACCCAGATGATCATAGGAGCCGATGACTCAAATGATAAAGTTATCCTTGGCACGAGTGTCAAACTGTATGGTCAACAAAAATTGCGGCGCGTTTATTATTCTGCATTTTCGCCCATCCCAGATGCGTCTGAAGTCTTGCCTCTTAAACCGGCGCCACTTATCCGTGAACACCGACTTTATCAGGCCGATTGGCTCCTGCGCTTTTATGGATTTGGTTTAGATGAAATCGTACACAACGACATGCTAGATATGGAGCACGACCCCAAGCTTGCGTGGGCGCTACGCAATCGCCACATATTTCCCATCGATTTAAACAAAGCTGACAAGCTACTTTTATTGCGAGTTCCTGGACTGGGAGCACGCACAGTACAAAAAATTTTGGCTATTCGACGTTACACAAAGCTTAGCTGGTTCGATCTCACAAAAATGCGTTTGCCCTTACAAAAATTAAAACCGTTCATTACTGTTAGTGATTATTCCCCCGCTATCCATTTGCTCGATAGCAGTAACTTTGAACAGCAATTTAAACAACCAAAACAGTTTGAATTGTTCAGCGCTTAATCTAATTGGTACCACAATGAAAAAAGTAACAATTTCATCAGTGCCCGGATACGACGAATGGCGAAAAGCATCGAGAGAATGTCTAGCCCAACACATACCTCCCGAGAACGTTACATGGCAAACTTCGCAATCTAACCAAGACGACTTGTTTGCCGTGGCCGATTCGGCCAACGCTATTGGTGAAAGCCAAACGAATTACAGAATTCCTAGAACAGTTTTAACGCTGTTGAAGTATGCGTTATGCCACCAAGCCCCCGATCGTTTCGCTTTATGTTACCGCGTTTTATGGCGAGTAGTTTTCGAAAACAGAAACCTTATTCACTTAAAAACTGACGAAGATGTGTTGCGTCTCAACATGCTGGCTAAAGCAGTAAAACGCGATGCATATAAGATAAGTGCTTTTTTGAGATTTCGAGAAGTCGTACTTGACGGACAAGAGCATTTTATTGCGTGGTATGAACCAGAACACTTCAGCTTGGAAATGAAGCTCGATTTTTTTCAGACGCGTTTTAAAAATATGTGTTGGTCAATACTTACCCCTTATCGAGCTGCGCATTGGAATACTAAAACACTTGTTTTGGAAGATAATCCTGACCCTAGTATCATTCCAAATGATGACAGAATTGAAAAATACTGGCTTACGTATTATGCAAATATATTTAATCCTGCCCGCGTAAAAACAAAGGCAATGTTAAGTTCAATGCCAAAAAAATACTGGAAGAATATGCCTGAGATGTCGCTTATTAACGATATGATACGCCACTCGGATGCTAGAGCACGTAAGATGATACTAAATGGAAAAAAGGTGGAGAATGGTGAATGAGTCCTCCTGACAAATATTAGCAGCTGTGCTTCCCTTGTTTTTTGCGATTTGGAAAGCTCTGTAAAACGTGACCAGAAAAAAAGGGGCCGAGGCCCCTTTTTTTTGTGTAAAGCAACAATGATATTAGTTCATCGCAGTTTCAGTAACTACACGAAGGTTGCTTTCAACATCTTTTACGTCAGATGCATTCTTGGCAATTTCCACAGCTAGATCACGCTCAGCATCAGAATCAACGTCGCCAGTCAGTGTTACTACACCGTTTTCTACGTCAACATCGATGTCGAAACCTGAAATATCGGTATCCATAAGAAGACGAGTTTTGATTACTGTGGCGATTTTGGCGTCAGTTAACTCGCTTGTGCCTTCGTCAACAGTATCTTCCATGTCATCTGACATGTCGCCTTCCATATCTTTGTCAGAGACAACCGTTAGCTTGTTGTCTACAGACGTTACACCGTCAATATTCGCTACTAGCTCTTCCGCTAGCTTTTTATCAACAGAGTTCTCAACCTTACCAGTAAGAACGACATTACCGTTTTTAACGTCAGTGTTAATGTCGAATGAATCAAGGTTACCATTGAACAACAGCGTTGCTTCTGCTTTGCCATCAATCCATGCGTCTTTGGCACCTTTCTCCCATTTGTTGTCTGTGTCCATGTCACCTGCATATGCAGCTGTAGTCAAAGTTGTAGCAACAATCATAGAAATAAGTGAACGTTTCATAACATTTCTCCTTTGTCGAAACTCGTAGATAGTCATGCCAATTCCTTGCCAACAAAATAAGACATTGTTTTATATGATAAATATTAAGAACCCGGGCTAGTTAAGTAAGTTTTGTTTTGCAAACTTTGCCTTTGTTTGAGAACTTTTTACTTAATTTTGTTAATGCTCAAAACTCGTCAACTTCACTTAAGAAAAGCACCTTTCAATTGTACTAGGGGATATCTTTTTGTCGTTGGCCGCCGCTAAATTGCAGTGATACTTAGGTTAAACTTATTTCACAAAGCTGCCGTAGTTATAACGATTTGTATCGCTTCACTGGGGCCTGTTGACCTTTGTTGCACACCAAAGGTCAACAGGCCCTAGCTATAGTCACCAATTTAGTTTTGCAGACAGAAGCAACAGGTGGAGTGTTTTTCGTTAATTAAACTCAAGGACCAACTAGACATGGATACTGCACTTACTGCTGTTTCAGTCTTATTTATAGCCGTAAGCTGGGCCCCTTTGCTTCCTTCTTCTCATTGGTTAGTAAGAGTGTGGGAATTTCCGCGACTACAAATAGCAGCTATCATTTCTTTGTTAATTGCTGGGCATATTTTTGAATCAACCTATTACGCACAGATAGATAGCCTAGCAGTAATTATTGTCGCTGGATTAACAGTTAGCCTTATTTATCAGGTTATCTGGATCATTCCTTATACCCCTCTGTATAAAAGAGAAGTTAGGCACGTCGAGGTTGAGAGTGCGAGCCAAAAGCTAAGTGTTTTATCAAGCAATGTGTATATGCCTAATGACGATTTTCGCAAGCTCATTGAACATGTACGTAATAAACAACCTGATTTTCTCGTAACGTTGGAATCTAATGAGAAGTGGCAGAAAGGCATCAGTGAAATTGAATCTGAATACCCGTATCGTAAATTTTGCCCACTCGAAAACCTCTACGGTATGCATCTTTATAGTAAGCTTCCCTTTGAAGAGGTCTCATTGCGATTTCTAATAGAAGAAGATGTGCCGTCTATGAAAGTTAAAATTAATCACCACGGACAAGATGTCACGCTATATTTTCTTCATCCAAAACCACCAAGCCCAACAGAAAACACGTATGCAAAGCCCAGAGACGTAGAACTTACTGTTGTGGGGGAAGAAATAGCTGAAACAGAGGGCCCTATTGTCGTCGCTGGCGATCTTAACGATGTAGCTTGGTCACCTACTACCAGAAAGTTCAAGAAAATAAGCGGACTTTTAGACCCACGAGAGGGGCGCGGTTTTTTCAATACATTTCACGCGAAATATCCTTTAGTGAAATGGCCGTTAGACCACGTATTTCACTCGGAACATTTTGCATTGGTCAATATAGAGAAACTTGAAAGCATAGGCTCAGACCACTACCCGCTTTATACCGAACTAGCGCTAATCACGGACAAGGAGTAATACTCAAGACTGTAAATCTAATGAGAGCTACGGTGTTTGACACACCACATGAGGCTATCACACGCCTCTTCACGCTTTTTAAAATGGGCTAGCCCTATTAGCTTGTTATCCCGAGGCCAAACCGCTTGGTTTAGCACCTCTTGATCTTCTGCCGATAGTTGTTCGCTATCTAACACAATCTCAACCGCTTTTTTGTTGGGTTTTATTAATGTGGGGTTAGCTTCTTTGACCAGAGCAGAGTTCACACAAATATACTCTCTCTTAACAGGGTCTCTCACCACGCCGATGTAGTTGTTGTCACAAATTATAGCTGGCCAGCCTTCCGTTATTCTGCTCTGTCCAAACATTACGAGTGTAAAAGCAACAAGAACGAAAAGTGTTAAACCGATAAATTGAGCGCTCAAATCTGGTGCTACACTTACAATAACGCCGACAACAGCTGCGAAAAATATCCAGCCGCCAAATACTCTGCGCATAGCATTTGGTGAGATACCAGATATAACATCAACCACCTTTAATGATTGTTTGTCATAGTGTCGAATAAATACAGACGATTGTGATTCCACAGCCTTTGTCCACCAGAAAAAATACGAAATTCAGAAATTAATACGTTACAAGTAAGGCTGAAGATTTACCTACACTCTGAGTGAGTAAAAACCAATAATATGAGATTAGTTCTACTCGAAAGAAAACGTGTTAAGCAATATTTGTAGGAATATTTAAACTATTGAATTGTAATGTTTAACCTACTAACCAAGCATATCAAAATATGTGGGAACGGCAAAGCAATTACGCGCTAGATGCACAGTAAAACAAGACTTATGAAAAGAAGCGTCATGTTAATCTGCAAATTAGAACAGACCACCAAAAATTAACATAAAAAACTGCTGTTGGCCTCCATACATTCGTTTGTAAATTTTTCTCTCACTTTGCACCTCTTGCTTGCCTTGGCGCTCAACCATTGCTGAAAATACTCAAAAACAGAACTTGAAAACAAAACTTTTACTTGATAATCAACAATTTACAAAACAGGAACACTCTTTGCTTCTACGAAAGTATAACGTTCAACGTTTCATGTCGTCGTTATTACAGGTTCAACAAATTAGAAAGGGAGGAAGAGTATGCGTTCACCAATAAGTGCAGTAACTATTGTTAAGAGCAGAACTGAGAAGCTGGCCAATTTGATTACTCAGTTAGAGCAATGCTCTCCAACGCCAGATGAGCTAGTCATTGTTTGGATGGCACCTCCTTCTGATTTGTCACTCGTACGCAGTGACAAATTCGACATTGTTCACAAGTTTGTGACTCAAGATGCTCTTCCGATAGCGAAAGCGCGCAACAAGGGTATGTCAGCGGCCAAGCACGCGAATTTAGTTTACCTAAACGTAGACGCAGTTATTGCCCCATCGCTTTTTAGAGATGGCTTGCTTGCGCTTCGTGACAACACCGTAGTGTTCACATCAGTGGTGTTTTTACCCAACGAGCGCTGTTGTAAGCCCTACCGACAAATTTCAAAAGATGAAAAAGAAATCGGTTATTTAGCAAGTAATGACGACACGTTACCCGAAGACGACAATAACGAAATACCTTCAAGAGATCAGGAAATTAATCATGGAAAGTTTAGTGACGATAGTATTTGTTCTACAGTGTTTTTTATTCGTAAGGCAGACTTTCAGAAAACCGGCGGCTTCGATGAAGGCTACGCGGGTTTCGGACTAAACGACGAAGATTTCTTCACTAACTGTAGAGCATTAGGGTTTTCGTTAGAGCAACTGCCCACGCGAACATTTGCACCACATCGCCCTAATTATCAATGCCCGATAAATCACCTTTTAGACTTTGTTCATAATGCGCAGCGTTTTCACTCGAAGTGGGGATTTTACCCATGTGTTAATGTATTGAACGCGTATGCAGACCAAGGCTTTATTAATGCTGACTTCAAGCAAAACGGCATTAAGATCAAGCATCTCCCCCAGCAGGTAGAGGAAGACAAGGCGGACGCGCCGGTTGAGCAATTAACGGTAACCAACGCCCAAAACAATGTTGAATTTACGTCTTTTCATTCGCCGGAGAAAGGCTCTGACCTTTTAAGCACGACCGCATAAAACGCTTTCAGGGAGATATGGAATGTCTTTATTGAAACCGAATCTAACCGAGCGCTTTTTGTCGTTTGTAGGGGAAGCCGATTTCCCCTGCGTCGGAGCCAAAACAGCCCTCAATAAAAGCCAAATTCATGTGAATCAATACGACGATATTCGCTGTCCTCTCAACGAGACAGATATGTTGGCGTCAATTCACCAATTTGTAGAGTCGTTTGATCTTGAACGGGACATGTACTCCTCTTTGGTCGCAACTTTTGAGCTTCCAGATACGATAAGCGAAACTGAATTTGATCGGGTTTTATGGGAAAAATTGCAGCGTTTACACGAGATTGACGCCTGTTTAAAACCTTGGGATAGTAAAGTATCAAGTGACCCTCATAATGCTCAGTTTAGCTTGAGTTTAGGCGGAAAGGGTTTCTTTGTAGTTGGACTGCATCCAAATGCATCAAGAAAAAGCCGTCGATTTCCCTACCCTGCCATCGTGTTTAATTTACACGAGCAATTTGACATGTTGAGAAAGCAGAAGCGTTTTGAAGCATTCAAAGACCACATTCGTAAACGAGATACCGCGTACTGCGGAAGTAAAAATGAGCTACTCGCAAACCATGGTGATAGCTCAGAGGTATATCAATATAGTGGTGTAAAACATTCCGAAAACTGGGAATGCCCGTTCAAGCGGATTAAGCACTAAACCTAAATAAAAGGGACAAGTCACATAATGTTACAAACTATACAGCCAAGAAGCGGCACTGCATTTACTATGAAAAAAGGGGAAAGACTTAAAGTTATTGATCCAGAAGGTGAACAAGTGGCCGACCTCTATGCGTTCAATGAACACGATAAAAATGAGTTTATCTCTTCAGGACGAAGTTTAGATTACAATGAAAGCATCCAATTCAAAAAAGGCAGCTTGCTATACTCTAATCAAAGTAACGTGATGCTCGAAATTATTGAAGACACTGTAGAAGACCATGACTTTCTTTTGACTCCTTGCAGTGTTGACACGTTTAAGCATTTTTATCCCAATGAAGAGCCTGTACCTGGGTGCCACGGCAATTTAGTCGCGGCTTTTTCAGAGTTTGACATCCCAGAGCATCACGTTTGTACCACATTCAATACCTTTATGAATGTGGAGGTAGACGCCAAGGGTAAAATATCTGTTCTTCCTCCTAAGTCTAATGCCGGTGATTACACAATATTTGAAGCAAAGATGGATCTAATCGTAGGGTTAACCGCGTGTTCAGCGGGCGAGTCAAATAACTTCCGTTACAAACCGATTCAGTTTGAAATTTTACCCGCGGCTAACATCTAGCCGCGAGCGTTATCTTCTAAATAAACAAGCGCTACCGAGCTTCTGCAATGGCGCTTGGCTTTTCTTGTTGCCAGTTAAGTCGCATATCCCACTTGAAACGATGTTCAGGCTTAAGCGGTGGCTGTTCGGCATCAATAGTGCTTAACACGTTAGTCGCCTTAGTCAGCGTTGCGTCGCGACCGAACAAATAGCTTTGCTCTTTCACTATGGTCAAATACGCTTTGTTCAACGCATACGCGCGCTCTGGTGAAGGAGTAATGATGTCGTACACTGACTTGGCACGTTGCACTTCTTCCACCTTGACCATGCCTTTTTCATCAAACCATTTGGCCAGCATTTCTCCGTTTTGACGGAACTCATCGCCACCGCCCACGCGCTCCATATAAGTAAGGAACTCGCCTTTCTCCTCGTTAATATTTGGCACATCTTCAATTTCACGCAGGTCTATATAGCCCCACCCCGCTTGTCCGGGAACTTTCCGTGCAAATGAAAATGTTTGGTCAAAGGTTGACCCTACTGTTTTGTGACAGCCGTTACAAAACGCAAGCTCTTGAGCGTGCTGTGCACGAAGTTCGCCCTGCTCATTTTTCAATGAAGCCATTAATTGTCCAGCCAAAGCCGTTGTCTATTCCTTTTTCACCTAAGTAGCGGGTTTGAGGCAGCTTTTCAAAATGCTTATCTTTTGCTTCCGCATAATTGGC
>NZ_JAFLMX010000240.1:0-9714 GCF_017849675.1 Alteromonas sp. AO-Serp | reverse complement strand
CGCTAAAGCAGCCGCAATCATGTTTACCATCATGGCAAAGGCAATAATTACGCCCAGCATGTAATCTTGTTTCCATAACGCGATGACAGAGGCAATAAGCACCGCCCAAATAGCACCGTTTAAAAAGCCGATGGATATTTCTTTACTGATAAGCCATCGTGAGTTACTTGCGTTAACATGGCCTAGTGCCATACCACGGATAACTAGCGTTAGCGTCTGGTTACCCGCTACACCGCCCATACTAGGGACAATGGTATTTAGAATAGCTAACACAGCCAGTTGGCTCAGCGTTGCTTCAAATAGATCACTCACCATCGCAGCCATTAGCGCCGTCACTAAGTTTACCGCCAGCCACACCGAGCGTCGTTTGGTACTTTGCATAACGGGTGCAAAGGTATCTTCGTCGTCATCAAGACCCGCCATACTCATCATCGAGTGCTCGGCGTCCTCACGAATAATATCAACCACGTCATCAATGGTAATTCGGCCCACTAAGCGATGGTTTTCATCTACAACAGGTGCTGAAAGCCAATTGTATCGCTCGAACAGGCTCGCCACTTCGTCGTCTGGCATATTCACAGGAATCGCTTCAGATTCCTCGTCCATAACGTCAGACACTTTATCGTCGGTATCTGCGGTGAGTAAACGGGTAACCGGAACAATACCAACAAGGTTGTCAGTTCGGTTTACCACGTAAAACGTATCCGTATTCTCAGGTAGCTCACCTTTTAAGCGGATATAGCGCAGAACCACGTCAATGGTCACATCTGGACGTAATGTGATGGTGTCGGTGTTCATGATGAAACCAGCGGTTTCCTCACCGTAAGACAGCGCTTGCTCTGCGCGCACGCGATCTTGTGCATCCATCGAATCTAGAATATCGGCCAATACTGGCTCGGGAAGGCTGCTTAGCGTCTCTGCTAAGTCATCGGTATCCATCTCTTCAAGTGCGTCAACCACATTAGCGGGAAGCATTTTTGTAATGATACCGTTTCGAACATCGTCAGACAGTTCTTCTAAAATGTCGCCGTGAAAGTCACCATCAATGAGCTCCCATAATTCGTCACGGGTTCTGCTAGGGCTAGATTCAAGAATGTGGGCGACGTCTGAAGGCGGTAATTCAAGCAGAAGCTTACGTACAGATACGAATTGACCGTTGGTCAACGCAGCGTTGAGTGCGCGTAACTGAGTTTGTACGTATTTAGAAACAAGCGCTTCTGCCATAAGGCGTTATTCCTACAAGCTAAAAGATGAACAATGCAGGCCATAGAGCCTAAGTGGGCGTAGAATATCGCAATTATGATGAGTCTGTCATGATAATTGCGTAGGTTTTGCGCAGGATTTTAAGATAACTGCGCTAAGTGTTGATTAATTGGTCAATGGATTGGGCAAGTAAGACTATTCGTCTTCGTTAAATCTGCCCTCAATAAGCTCTTCAATAGCTGCAAGTGCATCAACAGCATCACTGCCGTCCACAATCACGTCTACCTGTTCACCTTGATGGCTTTCAAGCATCATTAATCCCAATACACTGCTTGCGTCTGCTTCTTTATCGCCTTTTTTTAAGATGATTTTAGCGTCGAATTGATTAGCCAGTTTAACCAGTTGGGTCGCCGCTCTTGCATGCAACCCTAACTTATTGACGATAGTTAGCGTTTTTTGAATAGTCATTACTGATTCAGCTCTCTATGACGAATTTGAACATCAGGGTGTATTTCACTGAAGGTTTTCGACAGGGTCTGTGCGATATAAACCGAACGGTGTTGGCCACCAGTACAGCCAATCGCTACGGTTACGTAACTTCTGTTATTGCGCTCTAAATGAGGCAGCCATGTCGTTATTAAATTCTGAATTTGCCAAATGAACTTGGTCACTACAGGCTGCGACCCCAAAAATACTTCTACTGGTGCGTCTAATCCGGTCAGATGTTTAAGGTCGGGCTCCCAATGGGGGTTAGGTAAAAAGCGGGCATCAAAAACGTAATCCGCATCTTTAGGAATACCGTGCTTAAAGCCAAACGACTCAAACACAAGCACAAGGCGTGAGCTTTTCTTACCCAAGATACGCTCTCGAATTAACTCTGCCAGTTGGTGAATGGTAAGCTTATCTGTGTCTAAATATAAATCTGCGCGTTCAGCAATAGGAGCAAGTAGGGCTGACTCGGCTTTAATGGCTTCTGAAAGCGATTTATTAAGCTTGGCGAGAGGGTGAAGACGACGTGTTTCGCTAAAACGCTTAACCAGTACATCATCGCTCGCGTCAATGTAAACAATGGTCATCGACCACGAAGAAGGCAGGTAGTCTAGAATTTCTACCAAATCGTCAGGATTTTTAGGTAAGTTTCTCACATCGATACTTACCGCAACCTGATCGTACTCGTCAACAACTGTATGGGTTAAGGTGGGAAGTAAGTTTACAGGGATATTATCAACACAGTAATAACCTAAATCTTCCAATGCGCGAAGTGCGACAGACTTACCAGACCCCGAACGACCACTGATTATTATCAGCTTCACCTACTTTCTCCCTAATACTCTGGTTTTATCACATACGCGTTGTTGAATTAGGCGCCTACTAAACGGTTAATAGGCGCTTAATGTTTAACTTAATGCAGATAGAATATCGTCGCTTGTCGTTGCGCGACGTATTGCTTTAATCGTTTCTTTGTCGCTTAGTTTACCAGCCACGGTGGCCAGCGTTTGAAGGTGTCCTTCGGTCTGTTCCTCGGGAACGAGTAGCGCAAAAAAGATGTCTACGGGTTTCTCGTCAAGGGCGTCAAAGTCGATTGCTGGCGTGCTGGTTACAACAATGGCAATCACTTTCTCAAGGCCCGGCAGGCGTCCGTGGGGCAGGGCGATACCATTGCCAATGCCTGTACTACCCATACGCTCTCGAGCCATCAAACTGTTGAGTATCGTTGCCTGATCAATGTTCTCGTTTTGCTTGGCAGCGATATCAGCGATGATCTCAAGAATTCGCTTTTTACTATTACACTGAACCGCACACTCGGTGCGGTCCAGACTTACGATGGCTTGTATATCCATGCTTAATTAACTACTAATGTTTTTTCAGTTTTTCCTTATGCTTGATTACCTGCCGGTCGAGTTTATCAACCATGCTGTCAATCGCCGCATACATGTCGGTATTTTCTGAGGATGCGAATACTTCAGCGCCACTTAAATGAACGGTCGCTTCGGCTTTTTGATTTAATTTTTCAACGTTCAGGATGACATGCACATTAGAAATGTGATCAAAGTGACGTTCAAGTTTGCTGAACTTCGTATCGACATAATTACGCAAAGAGTCGGTGATTTCGACATGATGACCAGTAAGGTTGATTTGCATATTTCGTCTTCCTTATATTATTAAGCCCGATTAAATAAGGCTTTTGCGTTGGTTCGACGGCGGGATCGACAACGATTCCCGGTACTTTGCTATTGTTCGCCGGGCAACTTTAATGCCTTGTTCGGCCAACAATGAAGCAATCTTGCTATCACTTAGCGGCTTGCTAGGCTTTTCAGCGGCCACTAATTTCTTGATCAATGCACGAATCGCTGTAGATGAACATTCACCACCAGACTCTGTTGCAACGTGGCTTGAGAAGAAATACTTCAATTCGAAGATTCCACGTGGCGTATGCATGTACTTTTGCGTTGTCACTCGCGAAATAGTGGATTCGTGCATATCTACCATTTCTGCGACATCATTTAGCACCATTGGTTTCATCATTTCCGGGCCGTGCTCAAAAAAGCCCATTTGCTGCTGCACAATGCAGTTTGCAACCTTCATTAAGGTTTCGTTACGAGATTCAAGGCTCTTTATGAACCACTTAGCCTCTTGCATGTGTGAGCGGATGAATTGTGAATCGCTACTATTCTTGGCACGGCGACTCATTGCAGCGTATTGTTGATTTACGCTTAACTTAGGCAGACTGTCGGGGTTCAGCTCAACCACCCAACGGCCATTTTTCTTGGTTACTGAGACATCAGGAATAACGTACTCAGGCTCTTTAGTAACTAAAGCACTACCTGGGCGAGGATTCAAGGTTTGCAGTAAACGCATTGCCTCGCGTAGCTGATCTTCTTTCAATCGGCTTTTACGCATAAGCGTACGATAGTCTTTGCTGCTCAGTAAGTCAGAGTACTCTTCAATCAGTTGCTTTGCTTCAGCAAGCCACGGTGTGTCTTCTGAAAACTGGCGCAATTGCACCATCAAACATTCTTGTGGAGAGCGAGAGCCAGAACCAATAGGGTCGAACATCTGAATGCGCTTAAGCACACATTCTATTTCGTCCATTTCAATCGGCTCTTCCATATCATCATCGTTAACCGCTTCTAAAATATCGTCAAGGGTAACGGTTAAATAACCTGACTCGTCAATAGAGTCGATGATTGCTGTAGCGATTGCGCGATCGGTATCCGAGAAATGGGTAAGGCGCATTTGCCAAAGAAGGTGCTCTTGAATATCTTCAGTAGTCTCACCTTGGAAGATTTGCTCGTCGTCATTGGATGGACCCGGAGCAGGCGAAGATGAAGCAGAGTAGTATTCATCCCACGTACTGTCGATTGGCAGCTCATCGGGAAGATCGTTTTTCTCAAGTGCATCGCCGGCTTCTAATGTGTCACTAGATGCAGAAGCAGTGGCCTCAGAGCCGCTGTCATCGTTGTCGATATTGTTCTTTTCTAGTTGCGGCTCGTCGTTACCTTCTTCAACTTCTAATAGCGGATTAGAATCGAGCGCTTCTTGGATCTCTTGTTGAAGATCAAGTGTAGAAAGCTGCAGCAGTTTAATGGCCTGCTGAAGCTGTGGTGTCATGGTAAGTTGTTGGCTAAATTTTAGCTGTAAAGATGGTTTCATCTACGTCTTATTTAAATGCTCTAAATTGAATATACCAGAGCGAAACTGAAAAATGACAATTCGGTTACATTAACTATAGCCTGAATTGTTCGCCTAGGTATACATCCCTTACTTTTTGATTACTTAAAACCTGTTCCGCCGTTCCTTGCGCAATAAGCTCGCCATGACTCACAATGTACGCCTTTTCACAAACATCCAATGTCTCTCGTACGTTATGGTCTGTGATAAGGATTCCAATCCCCCTATCGCGAAGATGTTGTATTATCTTCTTTATATCATTAACTGATATTGGATCAACACCAGCAAATGGTTCGTCTAACAAAATAAATTGCGGTTTTGCTGCCAGAGCGCGGGCAATCTCAACGCGTCGGCGTTCGCCCCCTGACAAACTCATCCCCGTACTATTACGTATATGGTTAATATTAAATTCATCAAGTAGCGCATCTGCTTCTTCTTCTTGCTGTTGTGAATTTAAATCTTTACGGGTTTGCAAAATGGCCATGATATTTTCATGCACTGTGAGCTTTCTGAAAATAGAGGCTTCCTGCGGTAGGTAGCCAATTCCGCGGCGTGCACGCTCGTGCATGGGCTGATGAGTTAGCTCATTGTCGTCGATTTCAATCTTGCCTTTATCCAGATTCACTAAACCAACAATCATGTAGAATGTGGTGGTCTTACCAGCGCCATTTGGGCCAAGAAGACCAACAATTTGACCCGTTGAGACAGACAGGCTTACATCTCGTACAACCTGTCGTGACTTGTAAGCCTTAGCAAGATTTTTAGCGCTCAAAGTTGCCATTGCTATTCATTGCCCTCGTTGTCTTTTTTGTCTTTCTTAGACGAAGTTTTGCGAATGGTCTCAGGCGTGAATACTGTGGTCACTCGACCCTCACCATCCTTACCTGCGCCGCCAGTCGCTAGCAATTGCTCGGTAATCATATCGAACGTGATGTTGTCACCCTGTACTTTACTGGTGTCTTGTTTCAACTCTGCGTTTCCGGCAAGAGAAATCGTTCGGTTCACCACTTCATAGCGTATTTCATTAGCTTTTGCCGAAACTGGCGTGCCGTCTTCCAATTGCTGGGAATAGCTTGCAGGCTTTCCTCTAGCAATAAATATTTCACGACCACCACCGTCAGTGGCAATTACTTCCACTTCGTCAGCTTCAATAACCAAAGAGCCTTGAGTTATGAGTACGTCGTCTTTGTACAACGCGGTTTTATTTTTACCGTCGATAAACTGGGTGTTCGAGCCTATTTTTATGGGCTGCGAAAAATCATCTTCACTGGCGTGTACCGCACCGCTAGCGATGGCAAGCAATAAACTAGTTGCTAGGGGAATAAGTGGTTTGTACATGATCTAAAAGCTCGTATTCTTGTGTGCGTAAATTCGCGTTAAACCCATTACTTAAAATGACATATTGGGTGCCCAGTATTTCAACGGGTTGGTCAGATGTCATTTGCTTGGTTTCTAAATTAATTTGAATGTACTCGGTCGATATACTTCTGACAAAGTCATCGCCAGTTTGGTTCTCAATATTAACTTGGTTTTCCAGCTGGATTAGCTCGTTATTGTATAGTGTACCTTCATCAGCGGTTACCACCCATGGTGATGACGCGTTTTCTGTATAAAGGGTGTATTTAGGTTGCTGAAACAATACAAAGCCAAGCTGGTCGTAATGCTCCATCGATTCTGCAAATACTTTGTGATTTAACTCACCGTCTTGATTGTACAGCGTAGTGGTTAGATTTTTTGCTTTGTAGGCGGGCTTTAGCGCATCGTTTTCACGATTTCCCTGCGTTTCAGGCTGCTCTTCCATCCACGTAGGGATGTACATCAGCATCGCCAGAATAAATAGCGCCGATATACTTAATCCTAAGCGATTAAAGCCAAACAGGCTCATACACTAGCTCCAAAAATCTCATTTGCTACCCCTTTGGCCTGCAAAATGGTATCCGATATTTCTCGGACCGCGCCAAACCCACCGGGAAGGGTCGTAATCCAGTTTGCTTGTTTTGCTACGTAAGGATGGGCATCGGCAACCGCAATTTTAACTGAAACGTGCTTGTACATACCCGTATCTGGCATGTCATCACCTACCGCAGCCACTTCGTCAGTGTTTAACTCAAGGCGTTTCATCAGGTCACTAAGCGCGTCTGCTTTATTCTCTTCGCCTTGAATTATATGTGCAACATTCAGTGCCTTCATTCTATTTTCAACAATGGCAGAGCGACGTCCAGTAATAACAGCGACATTCACTCCATTGCTCACTAGCGCTTTTACACCATATCCATCACGGGTATGGAATGCTTTAAGTTCTTCACCGTCGTTACCTAAGTAAATTCGGCCATCTGAGAACACACCATCAACGTCGCATACCAGCAACTTTATCTTGGCTAGTTTTGCGAAAAGCGAGTCATTTATTTCCGTGTACAAGGTGGTTGTCATTTAAAGCACTCCTGCTTTTAGTAGCATATGCATGTTAAAAGCCCCAACAGGTTTGCGCTTATCGTCAGTAACCATTAACGCACTAATTTTATGGGTTTCCATCAAATTCAGGGCTTCTACAGCCAGCTGACCTGCGGTGGTAGTCTTGCCGCCTTTAGTCATTACTTCTTCTACTGTCGCACTGTGTACGTCTACGCGGGCATCGAGAATTCGTCGTAGGTCGCCATCCGTAAAGACGCCTGTCAGCGTACCGTCTGCCGCTATCACGCCTGTCATACCCAACCCCTTTTTAGATATTTCCAGCAGTGCGTCAGCAACAGAAGCACTGGCATGGACAAGGGGGATATCACTGCCGCTTTGCATGATATCGCTAACTTTAAGCAGAAGTTTTCTGCCTAAACTGCCGCCTGGGTGCGAAAGCGCAAAGTCATCTGAGGTAAAACCTTTTTGGTCGAGCAGTGCTACCGCAAGCGCATCACCCATAACCAGTGTGGCGGTTGTGCTTGACGTAGGAGCAAGACCTAGCGAACACGCTTCTTTTTCAACGCTGATATCAAGCACGACATCTGCGTGTTGCCCTAATGAACTGGAAGCACTGTTGGTCATGGCGACCACCTGTATGCCTAAGCGTTTAACTACGGGCAATAAGTTAACGAGTTCGTTAGTCTCGCCAGAATTAGAGATGGCGAGTAAGACATCGCCTTTGCTTAGCATACCCAAGTCGCCATGGTTGGCTTCACCAGGGTGCATGAAAAATGCAGGAGTACCTGTACTGGCAAGCGTAGCGGCAATTTTATTTCCGATATGCCCAGACTTTCCCATACCACTCACGACAACTTTACCCTTGCAGGCAAAGAGAATATTACAGGCAGCGATAAATTCATTGTTTAAGCGCTCTGCCAGATTAGCAATAGCTTGAGTTTCAATTTCAATAACGCGCTTCGCTGAGTCGATATAGTTCATCTGAGTTTGTGTATTCATGATTATCCGAATAGCCAGAATTGATAGCCGATAAAGCAAGCCAGAAGTATGAATCCATTTGTTCTTGATATTGTACGTTTGCCGATTAAATCGAAGCTGAACAAGAACAATAATAATGTTAAACCAAGCATTACGTACATATCTCGGTTGTAAACGTCAGGGTCCAGGATACCAGGCGCGATTAACCCGGGCATGCCAAGTACGGCAAGCAGGTTGAAGATATTTGAGCCGATGATATTACCCAGTGCTAAATCGTCTTCCCCTTTCAGTACACCCGCAACACTTGCTGCTAGTTCAGGTAGACTTGTACCAAACGCAATAATCGTTAGTCCGATAACCAAATCCGAAATGCCCATGTATCTGGCAATTTCTACTGCTGAGTTCACCAAAAAGTGAGCACTTAATGGCAGTATTACAAGGCCAACACCAATCCAAATGAGGGCTGACGTATTCGAGACGCCTTTGGGGATTTCATCTGCGGTTTCCGCAACCAGAGGGTCTTCTTTATCTACCTGTAGCGACAGCCACGCCATCATTGCCAGTACGAAAATGAACAGGCCTAGTAGGATAATGCCTTCATAAGACTTAAGTTCACCGTCAAACATAAAGCCAATGGCAATCAATGAGATGATAAGGAGTGCTGGAAGCTCGCGCTTTAATGTTGTTGATGAAACAAGCAATGGTTTCACTAGCGCGGTTATACCTAAAACTAGCGCGATGTTTGTGATGTTAGAACCTAGCGCGTTACCCACGGCGGTGTTCATATTGCCATTTGCGGAGGCTATGGCGGAAACCACAATTTCAGGTGCCGAAGATCCCATAGCGACAATCGTTAGTCCGATCATCATTGGAGAAATGCCGATGTTTTTTGCTAATGCTGAGGCGCCATATACAAACCGGTCAGCGCTCCAACTCAGTACAATCAGCCCAACAAGAAAAATGACAATGTTTAAAAGCACAACAACCTGTAATAGAAAGTATTTCGCTAGATTGTCGCAAAAAGAGTGCCATTTGCCTATGCTCGCAGCGTTTTATTTTCGCCAAATACTGTCAATTGACGTAAATTTCCGCTGAATACGCAAATTAGGTCGCACTTACACACACAAGACGTCATATTCAGTTTCAGTTAAGAAACAACAAAATAGGATGGTATTAGGATTGATTTGGGAGGCTTGTAGGATACTAGATGGGCACTTGGGCGTGAGATACCGAATACCAGTCCGCATAGATAATTGCCCACTCAGAAGGCGCTGGCAAGTTTCCTAGCGAAGCGTGGGAATGCAGGAATGGCTGTTCCCTTTCAAATTCCCAGAATGAAGCTAGGAAGTTTGCCAGACCTTCCCGAAGGGCGAGTTTAAAATGTCCGTACTCTTTGTTGTGTCACCTTGATGTAGAACCACTATACCTGCGGTAACACGCCGCGATTAC
>NZ_JAFLMX010000281.1:0-2247 GCF_017849675.1 Alteromonas sp. AO-Serp | reverse complement strand
CGGCTATCACAGGCGCATCTATTTTTAGTAGCGCTGAGAGCTTTGCCATGATCCGCGGCGGCCACGTTGATTTTACTGTACTTGGCGCATTTGAGGTTGATGTATCGGGCAATATTGCGTCTTGGATGATACCGGGCAAACTAGTTAAAGGCATGGGCGGTGCTATGGACTTAGTTGCTGGCGCGAAGAACATAATAGTTACCATGACCCATACCGACAAACACGGTAACCCAAAACTACTTAGCGAATGTACCTTACCGTTAACCGGTGTGAACTGTATTACGCGCATTATTACCGACTTAGCAGTGCTGAGTGTTGAAGACGGCGCATTTGTGCTTCAAGAACGCGCCCCGGGCGTCAGCGTTGACGAAATTAAAGAGAAAACGGGCGGAAAGCTTGTTGTTCCTGAAAATGTACCTGAAATGCAGTTTTAAACTCTGCGTTTAATTGTGCTTTTCATTTAATTGTGTTTCGCAATGTCGCGCTTATCATTCAGCATTTATGCTCTTGTGGTAAGCGCGCGCCATTGAGTCAACTCACATTTTTGCTTTAACTTTATATTCTTCGTTGAGTAACGATTGTTACAAGCACCTGCCTTCAGTCTGCAAACTCATAAGCCTTTCCAATAAACCTTTAAATGCACCGTGCATTAAGGGATAATGCGCCCGAATGTCATTTTAAAAAGGCTATACCTTCTTGCTAGTTACTGATTTACCTGTTCACCACAAAATTATTTCAAAGCTCGAAACGAAAAACATTTCGACGCTAACCGAAATTCAAGAACGTACTATGCTGCCAGCTATTCAGGGCAAAGATATTATTGCGTCATCAAAAACGGGGTCAGGTAAAACCTTCGCCTTTTTAGTGCCAGCTATAAACAGGCTAATGTCGCAAAAAGCCCTTAGTCGTCAAGACCCACGCGCACTTATTCTTGCGCCAACTCGTGAGCTAGCCAAACAAGTTTTCATTGAAGCTAAATCAATGTGTACCGGACTAAATCTTACTTGTTCACTTATTGTGGGCGGTGAAAATTATAACGACCAAGTTAAAGCGCTTCGCCGTAACCCTCACATTATCGTTGGTACCGCTGGTCGTGTAGCCGACCATCTATTAGATAAAAGTGTGTATTTAAACGGTTTAGAGTTGCTTATCTTTGATGAAGCAGACCGAATGTTAGACTTAGGCTTCTCTGCTCAGCTTAAAATGATTAACGACTATGCTGATCACAGAAAGCGTCAAACTATGTTGTTTTCTGCCACGCTTGATAATATTGAGCTAAAGCATATGACAACACAGTTAACCAAAGGCGCTGTTCGTGTAGCTGTAGGAGACTCAACCGCAGAGCATGGCGATATCGAACAGAAGTGCTTCTTTGCAGACAATGTTGATAACAAAGATCAAATTTTACAGTTTGAACTAGCCAATCGTACCTACAACCAAGCTATCGTATTTACAGCTACCCGTGAAGATACCGATAGAATTGCAGCACTGCTTAACGAACAAAACTTAGAAGCTATTGCGCTTCGTGGTGATATGCTACAAAGCCAACGCGCAGCAGTAATGAGTGCGTTTGCTCGTGGACAGCACAGTATTCTGGTTACTACCGACCTCGCCTCTCGTGGACTAGATCTATCAAAAGTAGGATTGGTGGTTAACTTTGACCTTCCTAAGAACGCTGATGAATACATTCACCGTATCGGCCGTACAGGCCGTGCTGGGCAAAAAGGCGAAGCATTCTCGCTAATTGGCCCTCGTGATTGGAACAGTTTCGAGGGGCTTAAGAATCACCTTCAATATGCGTTAGAGTGTTCACCGCATGACGAATTCTCGGCGTCTTTCAAAGGTTTTACGCCGAAGAAAAAAGTATCGAAACAATCAAATGCGAAAAGTGGTAAAAAGCGCGTAGCGAAACCAGCAAAACCTGGCACTAAAAAACGTGTCGATACCATGTCTGGAGAAGATATTGGTATGGTTCCTGTGAAACGCAAGCCAAGAAACACTCTGTCTGACGACGACGAGTAAAACTCTATATCGTAGTTTGAACCATCATCGCCGCTAGTCACAATTCACTATTGAATAGCGGTGTGTAACCTTTCACTTTGTTTTTAATCACATTTCCTGCAGCCCTTTGATGGAACACTTCTCCATCACATGCTCTACTACGCATATAGCAACAAGTCGATTGTGCTGACTACACGCTTCAACTGTTTGTAACAAAGCGTGTAAGCGGCACAAACTCCCCCTTTA
>NZ_JAFLMX010000001.1:0-18591 GCF_017849675.1 Alteromonas sp. AO-Serp | reverse complement strand
TACCAGAACCGAGTCAAAGTACCCATGCACTCCAGCGACGTTAAATCAGAGTACTTTATTACTCTAAATACTGGAGAGTAGTCATACATTTTTCGTCAAGTACTGATAAATCAAAAATATGTACTCTGACCCCATTTGTTAGATAAGTAAAAATGTACTCTGACCCCATTATTTTTGTGTTGTCAGTATTTGTAGACATTCTTATTCGATAAAAGCCTTAATAGATCTGACTTACTTTTAGCAAAGTGAGCGTTTTTTGGTAAACTCTGTCGAGTATTTTTCTAGTCGAAGTAAATAGGACAAACTAATGGCCGTATTCGGTACAGTATTCATGCCACAAATGGCACTTGCTACCTTTGTCAACGATAAGTGGACTGACACCGAATTTGTCAGTGCAGATAGTATTCAGCTGCACCCTGGTGCACACGTGCTTCATTATTCAAGTACATGCTTTGAAGGATTGAAAGCATTTAAGCACGAAGATGGCAGCATCAACATTTTTAGAATGGATAAGAATATTGAGCGCTTTGCTCAAAGTAGCCGTCTACTTAACTTGCCTGAAATAGACAAAGCGCAAGTCGAAAAGATGATCATCGATATTGTTGCAAAATACGCCTCCGAGGTTCCAGAGCCTCCAGGTTCTATGTATATCCGCCCTACGCATATCGGCACAGAAGCGTCTATCGGTAAAGCGGCAGCACCATCAGCAAGTTCAATGCTATACGTTCTATTATCGCCGGTTGGCGATTACTTTGCCGGCGGTTTGAAGCCACTTCGCTTGTTGCTTGACGAAACAGGCATGCGCTGTGCACCGCACATGGGAATGGTAAAAAGCGGTGGTAACTACGCCAGTGCGTTGCCTCCTATTCTTAAAGCGCGTGCAGAAGTTCAGGCTGATCAAATTCTGTTTTGCCCTAATGGCGATGTACAAGAAACCGGAGCTGCTAACTTCCTGCTTATCGATGGTGATGAAATCATTACCAAAGGGTTAGATTCTAGCTTCCTACACGGTGTGACCCGAGCAACGATTCTTCAAATTGCCAAAGACCACGGCATGAAAGTGAGCGAGCGTGATATTACTGTAGACGAACTACTAGAGCGTTCAGCCAAACCGAACACTGAAGCAGCACTGTCTGGTACAGCGGCTGTACTTACGCCGGTAGGTACTTTTATTCACAATGATAAAGAGTATCAGGTGGGTAACGGAGAAGCTGGCCCAGTAACGATGAAGCTAAGACAAGCGTTAAATGATATCCAATGGGGTAAGGCTGAAGACACTCACAATTGGTTGGTGAAAGTGCCAAACTAGTCTAATCAGACACCCATTAAAAAAGCCTGCGAACGCAGGCTTTTTCGTATCTAAAAAGGCACTCGATTACTTCGCTTTGCCTTGCTTAGCGACTGCATCCATCATTGCTTTGATAGCGTCAGCATCGCCAAGATATTCTTTAGAGATTGGTTTAAGGTTTTCATCTAGTTCGTATACTAGCGGTACACCTGTAGGAATGTTTAGACCCAACACTTCTTCGTCTGACATACCATCAAGGTACTTAACAAGAGCACGAAGACTGTTGCCGTGCGCAGCAATAATTACGCGCTTGCCTGCTTGGATGTCTGGACGAATAACGTCGTGCCAGTATGGTAGTACACGTTCGATAGTTAGTTTTAGACTTTCACCACGTGGCAAGATGTCAGCATCTACATTGTTGTAACGCGGATCGTGACCTGGGAAGTGCTCGCTATCACCTTCAACGGCCGGAGGTGGGATGTCGAAGCTACGACGCCAGATTTTAACCTGTTCTTCACCATGCTTAGCGGCAGTCTCTGCTTTGTCTAGACCTGTTAACGCACCGTAGTGACGCTCGTTCAGACGCCAGTGACGCTCAACTGGAAGGTAGTGCTGACCCATTTCTTCAAGTGCAATATTAAGTGTTTTAATTGCGCGAAGAAGTACAGACGTATAAGCCTGATCAAATGTAAATCCAGCATCTTTAAGAAGCTGACCTGCGGTCTTTGCTTGTGCTACACCAGTGTCGGTCAAGTCAACGTCGTGCCAGCCTGTGAAACGGTTTTCCAAGTTCCACTGACTTTCTCCATGACGAATAAGTACCAATTTATACATAGTTGGGTTACCTGCGGCGTTAGAGTGAAATAGTCTGAGATAATTCCAGAAATTGGACGTTCAGACGTATATTTAAAAATCTGCTGTTATCATCCTTGATTGGCGCTTAAAAATCCAGTTTATGCTGGTACAAAATCGCAGGTAAGACGTGTGTTTATCACTATAACTTGGGAATTATTATATAAAACGGGTAAGGTCTGGATGAGCAACTTTTATCCACTCTTGCATCGATGGCTCTTCAATAAAGCTAAAGTCTTCGAAGTCGAAGCCAGGTGCTACTGTACAACCGACAAGGGAGTAATCACCCATCGTTGCGGCTGCCTGAAAATTCCCTGCTTTAACAACTTCTACATAGTCAGTGCTTTGCCCACCAATGCGACGTTCCCACAACTGTTGTTTTTCAAGTTGAAACAGTTGTAGTGGAGCCCCTTCGTAGTGATTCCACACTTCATCATGTAACACGCGATGAAAACGACTAACTTGTCCCTTTAATAGAAGAAAATAAATATGAGTAAGCGCGGGTCGACTAGCATTGTGCACAAACGATTTAGTTTCGTTTTCAGAACGGAAAACTTGACGATAGAAACCTCCCTCGGGGTGAGGTGCAAGGTTGTACTTCTTAACTAGCGGGTGTGTCATGATAACTTCGTTATTATTTTTATTGCTTACTACTAATGCTTGTATATCTCAAAGCTTTCCTAAGCATGTATTAAGACATTTAATGTTTAACCTTCTTTCAAGCATACCGTTTGGTGCGTTATAAGAAAACAGAAATGTTGCATATTTGTAAACCATCTTAATCAGCAAGTACTCTGTGCATATGCGAAGTTTTCTTACCAATAAGCGCTATCTGCCCTAGTCAGCTTTTTCCAACTGTTACAGCGCTTCTCCATAATCCATCTGTTTAAACCAATAATGAGAAATAGCTAAAAAAGCGATGCCATTACTAATAGTAGGTGAACTTTTTTTCATGTTTAGGCCGTACAAATTGGAAAATAAGGCGACTAAAAACAAGTTGCTCGTTTCTTGCGTTGGCAAAATTGAAACGTACACAATATTCACGAACAGGCAAAGAAGGATGGTGAGCGTATGACATATAAGTCTTTTTCGCAGCTTGAAGTAAACGGCAAAAACTTCAAGGCGGTTAATTTTGACGGTATAGGCAGTAAATATGCGCTCGACAGGCTTCCGTTTTGTATCAAAATTCTTTTGGAAAACCTGATTCGTCATGAAGACCAAGAGTTTGTTAACAGCAACGATATTGAGCAAGTAGCAAAGTGGGACACAGATAATCACGTTGATCACGAAGTGTCTTTTGTTCCCGCACGCGTCATCCTCCAAGATTTTACGGGTGTGCCTGCTATTGTTGATTTAGCAGCCATGCGCGATGCGGTTAATCGTTTAGGTGGCGACGCTCAGGCGATTAATCCCCTCAATCCAGTAGAGCTGGTTATTGACCACTCAGTAATGGTAGATCATTTTGCTGAAGACGATGCGCTTGAAAAGAATACCGACATTGAAATTCAGCGAAATAGAGAGCGTTATCAATTTCTAAAATGGGGTCAGTCTAGCTTTGACAATTTCAAAGTGGTTCCCCCTGGTCGCGGTATCGTGCATCAGGTTAACCTAGAGTATCTTGCTCGTTGCGCGTTTACTAAGGAACAGGATGGGGAAACGTTGGTTTACCCAGATACCCTAGTAGGAACAGATTCGCATACCACTATGATTAATGGCCTTGGCGTACTTGGCTGGGGTGTGGGAGGCATTGAAGCAGAAGCGGCGATGCTGGGTCAACCAGTAACAATGTTATTACCAAAAGTGGTTGGCTTCAGGCTTTCGGGTAAGTTGCCTGCTGGCGTAACTGCCACCGACATGGTGCTAACTATCACACAACAACTACGTGAACATGGCGTTGTTGGAAAGTTTGTAGAATTCTATGGACCGGGTCTTAAGCATCTTACTACGGCAGACCGCGCCACCATCGCAAACATGGCGCCTGAATATGGTGCTACTTGCGGTATTTTCCCTATTGATGATGTTGCGCTAGATTACCTGCGACTCACCGGCCGAGACGAAGATCAAATTGCCCTTGTAGAGGAATATGCGAAATTCAGCCACCTATGGCACGACGACCACTCAAAAGATGCCCAGTATCATGAGACCCTGGAACTTAACTTAGATGAAGTGGTTCCTTCACTTGCTGGACCTAAGCGTCCTCAAGATAGAATTGCCCTCGATAATGCAGCAGAGGTATTTAGAGAGTGGCATCGTTCGCAAATTGACGTGAAAGTACTTGATGAAGAAACCGATCTCATCGCAGAAGCGGGGTTAGGTACAACAGACGAGGTGGACGAAGAACACGACTCGTTCGTGGAGTTCAGAGGAAGCAAGTTCAACCTTGAAGATGGCGCTATTGTAATAGCTGCTATCACCAGCTGTACTAATACGTCAAATCCATCAGTACTCGTTGGCGCAGGCTTACTTGCGAAGAAAGCAGCAGAAAAAGGGCTAACTCGTAAGCCGTGGGTTAAGACTTCATTAGCACCTGGTTCTCAGGTTGTTACTCAGTATCTAGAAGATGCAGGTCTTATGGACCCACTTGAAGCACTAGGCTTTAACTTGGTTGGCTACGGCTGTACTACGTGTATTGGTAACTCTGGACCGCTACCTGATGCCATTACCGACGCCATTAGAAAAGCGAAACTTACGGTTACCTCAGTTTTATCTGGTAACCGCAACTTTGAAGGGCGTATCCATCCTGATGTGGCTGCAAACTACCTTGCATCACCACCACTGGTTGTTGCATACGCGTTGGCTGGGAACATGAATGTAGATATCACTAAAGAGCCGTTGGGGCAGGCGAGTGATGGTTCTCCGGTATATCTAAAAGACATCTGGCCTACCGAAGACGAAATTCAGCAATATATAGCTGAAAACGTCACCGGTGATTTGTTTAAAGAAAAGTATGCAGATGTATTTAAAGGAAGCGGCGAATGGAATGAGCTGCAGGTGAGTAAAACATCGGTCTACGACTGGCCAGAATCAACCTACATTAAGCATCCACCTTTCTTTGAAGTAATGGGTAAAGAGCCAGAGGCTCTAACTGCAATTGAAAACGCACGATGCTTGGTTAAGGTGGGCGATTCGATTACTACCGACCATATTTCTCCAGCCGGCGCCATCGCAGAAGATAGCCCAGCCGGAGAGTACCTGCAGGCCCAAGGGGTTGAGCCTAAAGACTTTAACTCTTACGGGTCGCGTCGTGGTAACCACGAAGTTATGATGAGAGGTACGTTCGCTAACGTTCGTCTTCAAAACCAATTAGCACCCGGCACAAGAGGCAGTGCTACCACACACTTCCCAAGTGGCGATGGTATGTCTATTTTCCATGCTGCTATGCGTTACAAAGATGACGGCGTACCAGCCATTGTCATTGGTGGAAAAGAGTACGGTACTGGCTCGAGTCGAGATTGGGCTGCTAAAGGCCCTTCTTTGATGGGGGTGAAAGCAGTACTAGCTGAGAGCTACGAAAGAATTCACCGCTCGAATCTCATTGGAATGGGGATTTTGCCACTTCAATTTAAGTCAGGTGATAGCGCGAGTTCTTTGGAGCTTAAAGGCAATGAGTCTTTTTCTATTAACGCTGTTGAACGTGGACAGACTGAGGTTGAAGTTAAAGCCGTGTCGGATGAAGGAAAAACAACAACGTTTACGATGGATATCAGAATTGATACATCAAACGAGTTCACTTACTTTGAAAACGGCGGCATTCTGCATTACGTGATAAGAGAATACTTGAAGAAATAGCACGTATAAGGGTAATGGTTAGCGACTTCTCTGTAGTGAGAAGTCGCTATGCCATGTGATGTTAGTAATAGCGTTTTTCGCAGATTACTTCTTTAATATTCGAGCCGATGGCAGCGCGTGTCTCACATCTCAAATCTTGGGCTTGTGCACCGTAAAGAGAGATATATTCTTCTACATAAGGCTCTAAAGCATTGATGTAGTTTTCAGGTAAAGCATTCTTTATCTGTCGGTAAGAACGGTTCCATTCAGCGGTTTTTTGTTCCATAGCAACATTCAACCAGAGCCAGCCTTCTTCATAATTAACGGGCGTCCCCCATCCTTGGAAATACATTTGCGCGAGGTAATATTGGCCTTCTTTATTTCCCATTTTTGCAGAAGCAGTCAGCTTCTCCAGTGCTTTTTCATACTTCTCTGCCTTCAGGGCGTGCAAGCCCAATTCTAAAGTAGATAAATATTCGGATTTCCAAATATGATTCTTAGTATGCGATTGAGCCAACGTAGGGGCTGAAAGTACAACTGAAGATAAAACGGCAGCTATTGCTAATAGATTTTTCATGTAGTATCCCTTCTTTTTTGATAAATTTATAACGCAATTCACACTCATAGTGAACCGTCTAAAAGTACAGTATTTGCTTTATGTTACTAAAAATTTTAAAAGTAGAGTGATTAATCTCCACCAATAATTTGGACTTGTGCTAGGTCAGTATCGCCTTTCAAAACTTTGAAAATTGCGTCTTGAACGAGGGTGCGCATGCCATCAGCAGCAGCCTGAGACTTCATATCGGCGACGCTGGCTTCTTTGTACACCATTGACCGAAGCTCTGGCGTCATACCTAGTAGTTCATGTACACCTGTTCTACCTTTGTAACCCGTGTTTCCACATTCTTCACAGCCTTTAGCACGGTAAAGCTCTAGTGGCGTCTGAATATTCAGCTCCGCCATGTGCGCATGACCATACTGGCGCTCAATAAAGGCCATATCGGTTTCTGTGGCGATGTACTTTTCTTTACAGTTACTGCATAGCGTTCGAATAAGACGTTGAGCCAGTATACCCACGCAGGCATCGGAGAAGTTCACAGGGTCGAGACCCAAGTCAAGTAAACGGGTAATCGTTTCAGGGGCTGAGTTAGTATGCAGTGTAGACAGTACTAAGTGACCGGTTAACGAGGCTTCAATCCCCGCATGTGCGGTTTCTTTATCACGCATCTCACCAATAAGAATAATGTCAGGGTCAGCACGTAAGAATGCGCGCAGGGCAGCAGCAAAGTTGAAGCCAATCTTGGGGCTTACTTGTACCTGTTGTAGGCCGGGTTGCGTGATTTCCACCGGGTCCTCAGCGGTCCAAATCTTCTTTTCAGGCGTGTTTAAATATCCCAATATAGCGTGAAGCGTGGTGGTTTTACCTGAACCCGTTGGCCCAACAACGAGAAGAATGCCGTGAGGCTTCTTAATCATTTCTTCTAAACGCGCACGGTTGTTCGGTGCCAAGTTCATCTTATCAATAGGCATCGCACCGCCAGATGCCAGAATACGCATAACCACACCTTCACCGGCAACCGTAGGAATGGTGGCAACACGAACTTCAACAAGTTGACCATTCATTCTAAACGCGAGTTTGCCATCCTGAGGTACGCGTTTTTCGGCAATGTTCAAATTCGACATTATCTTTATGCGTGCAATAACCGCACTGTGGTGCGAATTAGGCACTTGGTTCATGTCGCGGCACACACCGTCCACGCGCATACGTACACGAGTGGGCGCGTTTTTCTCTGGGTCTATATGTATATCTGACGCGTTGAGTCTTTTTGCATCGTGCAGAATACGGCTTACTAAGCGCACCACAGCAGGGGCGTCGTCCGACAGCTCATCGACTTGGTCGTCGTTATCTTCAGTTGATGTACCAATCTCGTCGAGAATATCACTCATCTCGCCGGGGCCACCGCCACCGCTGTTTTCCCCCAAATATTGAAGAATTAAGCTTGGTAGGCTGACAGCTATCTCGTAGCTATCAATACCCATGGCGCTCTCTATTTCCATAAGTAGCGCCGCATTATTAGGTTCAGCCATCAACACAATGGGCTTGTCATGGGCATCGGCAATGACAGCCACATAGTTTCTTTTTAAATAAGAAACATTCAGTCGGCTTTCATTTTCGAACCTGTGATACTTATCAGGTAAATAAGGAATAAAAGGCACCTGATAGTGAATAGAAAGCGAGTTGCCAATTTCTTCTTCAGAGATGCGGTGTTCCGATACAAGACGCTGTATAAGAGCGCGAATGTCTGGAGTAGAACTTTGAATATCGTTTAATGTAGCTTCGTCTAATAAGCTTTTGTGAACTAGTAGATCGAAAGGGTTGTTTGTGCCGCCCAGTTCAAATCTGAACTTGTCGCCAAGAATAAGTGCAAGGGCATTGCCTAGCTTTAAATCTTCTTCAGTAAAACCACCACTGACTTTGTTGATGATTTGGATAACACCCATCAACACGCCCGCATTCATTATAGGTACGCATAAAATGTTCTGGGTTTTAAAGTCATTGTCTTTGTCGAACTTATCAGCGAAGCGCAGGCGAGGGTGAATGCTTTGAAGTAGTGCAGGATTATACGGGTCGTCAATAACCACAGCCTTTTGTGATAGGGCAACATAACCAGCAATCGACATTGGGCTAATTGGCACTTTTATTTCCAGCGTCTCTTTACCCGTTTTAAATCTCGCGACCAAATCTTGATGCTGACGTCGACGTTGAAAAATACTCATACGTTGGGCATCAAACAAACCGAGGATAATTGGCTCTAATAAACCATATGCATCCAGTAACGTGGAATGGTTATTTAGAATGCGTTTTATTTGTGCAAAAGTTTGCTGGTTATTCACTACTTCCATATTCTCACTACTAATAATGTTGGCGCCTAGTCCTTTATGCATTTGGCGTTACAAGTGCCTGTTAAGCTAGGGTAACAAGATATACCTATACCACGAAAGCAACAATACTACTTATAGACAGTTACATACACTGGTATAGCGTAAAAATATGTGTATAAAAAGCAAACTGCCTCTTGCATTGCTTCTGCCTTTCTGTATAATTCGCGCCCACTGCCCAATTAGGGCACGTAATTTTTAGCCGCGACCTCACTGCTTTTAGGGTGGTTGCCGAAGTAACGGATTCATCATCACTGATTAGCCTGTTGCTGGCGTGCTAGAAAAAAGAACAGGGTTCCGATTGGGAACCATCGGTTTACGCACATCCTTTCTTTCCGGAATAAATGGAAGAGAAAGGGTGAATTTTTTTGTTCTTTCGATTGGAGCTTAATCGATGCCAAATCAAAGAATTCGCATTCGTTTGAAAGCGTTTGATCACAAGTTGATCGATCAGTCTACGGCTGAAATCGTTGAAACTGCGAAACGCACTGGTGCTCAGGTAAGTGGTCCTATTCCTCTACCTACTCGCAAAGAACGCTATACAGTTCTGATTTCTCCGCACGTTAACAAAGACGCGCGTGATCAATATGAAATCCGTACTCACAAGCGTTTGGTAGACATCATCGAGCCAACTGATAAAACAGTTGACGCGTTGATGCGTTTGGACTTGGCTGCTGGCGTTGATGTTCAAATCAGCCTGGGCTAATAAGAGAGGGTTATAACAATGGCGATTGGTCTAGTCGGTCGTAAAGTGGGTATGACTCGCATCTTCACTGAAGATGGTACGTCTATCCCTGTGACTGTTATTGAAGCGACCCCAAACCGCGTTACTCAGCTTCGTACTGAGGAAACTGACGGTTATCGCGCTCTTCAGGTTACTGCTGGAACTAAGAAAGCTAACCGCATCAACAAAGCTGAAGCAGGTCACTTTGCTAAAGCTGGTGTTGAAGCTGGACGCACTCTAGTAGAATTCCGCCTAGAAGAAAACGAAGGTGCCGATATTGAAGTAGGCAGTGAAATCACTGTTGAAATCTTTAACGACACTAAGAAAATTGATGTAACTGGTACATCAAAAGGTAAAGGTTTCCAAGGTGCTATCAAGCGCTGGAACTTCAGTTCTCAGCGTATGACACACGGTAACTCTTTGTCACACCGTGCTCCTGGTTCAATTGGTCAAAACCAATCACCAGGTAAAGTATTCAAAGGCAAGAAAATGGCTGGTCAGCTTGGTAACAAGCAAGTGACTACTCAGTCTTTGGAAGTTGTACGTGTTGACGTAGAGAACGGCCTTATCCTAGTTAAAGGTGCCGTACCTGGCGCAACTGGCAACGATGTAATCGTAAAGCCAGCTGTTAAAGCGTAACGTCTGGGGAGTGAACTGATGGAATTAACATTGAAAGACGCGCAAAGCGCTCTTGAAGTATCCGAAGCGACCTTTGGACGTGAATTCAACGAAGCCCTGGTACACCAGGTAGTTGTAGCTTACGGTGCAGGTGCTCGTCAGGGTACAAAAGCGCAGAAAACTCGCGCTGAAGTTCGTGGTGGCGGTAAGAAGCCATGGCGTCAAAAAGGTACTGGCCGCGCGCGTGCTGGTACAATCCGTAGCCCAATTTGGGTTGGCGGTGGCCGTGCTTTCGCAGCAAAGCCTCGTGACTTTGACCAAAAAGTTAACAAGAAAATGTATCGCGGTGCGATCAAGAGCATCCTGTCTGAACTAATCCGTCAAGACCGTTTGGTTGTTGTAGAGAAGTTCGGTGTTGACGCACCTAAGACTAAAGCTCTTATTTCTGCACTTAACGAATATGAACTAAATGACGTTCTAATCGTTACTCCTGAAGTTGATGAGAACTTGTTCCTAGCGGCGCGCAACTTGTACAAAGTTGACGTACGTGACGTAGCAGGCATCGACCCAGTGAGCTTGATTGCATTTGAAAAAGTGCTAATGACTGCTGATGCGGTTAAACAACTTGAGGAGGCGTTAGCATGAAAGAAGAACGTCTACTGAAGGTGCTAGTAGCACCTCACGTTTCAGAAAAGTCTACAATGGCTGCTGAAGCGAACAACACAGTTGTATTTAAAGTAGCTAAAGACGCGAACAAAGCCGAAATCAAAGCTGCAGTTGAAAAACTGTTTGAAGTTGAAGTTGAAGGTGTTCGTACTGTGAACGTTAAGGGTAAAACCAAGCGTCACGGCATGTCTTTCGGTAAGCGCAGCGACTGGAAAAAGGCCTACGTGGTTCTTAAAGAAGGTCAGGACATCGACTTTGTCGGTGGTGCTGAGTAAGAAGGGGATTAGAAATGCCATTATTGAAAGCTAAGCCAACTTCTGCCGGTCGTCGTCACGTTGTTCAGGTCGTAAATCCTGACCTGCACAAAGGTGCACCGTACGCACCTTTGCTTGAAAAGAACAGCAAATCTGGCGGTCGTAACAACAATGGTCGTATTACCACTCGTCACATTGGTGGTGGTCATAAGCAACACTACCGTGTAATCGACTTTAAACGCAACAAAGACGGCATTCCAGCTAAAGTTGAGCGTTTAGAATACGATCCAAACCGTTCTGCAAACATTGCACTAGTATTGTACGCAGACGGTGAACGTCGTTACATTCTGGCTCCTAAGGGTATGCAAGCAGGTGATGCAATCCAGTCTGGTTCGGACGCTCCGATCAAGTCTGGTAACACTCTACCTATGCGTAACATCCCTGTAGGTACTGTTGTACACGCAATTGAAATGAAGCCTGGCAAAGGTGCGCAAATCGCACGTTCTGCTGGTGCTTATGCTCAGATCCTAGCACGTGACGGAAACTACGTTACCCTACGTCTACGCTCTGGCGAAATGCGTAAAGTTCTATCTGATTGCCGCGCCACTATCGGTGAAGTTGGCAATGCAGAGCACATGCTTCGTTCACTAGGTAAAGCTGGTGCTACACGCTGGCGTGGTGTTCGTCCTACCGTTCGTGGTGTTGCCATGAACCCGGTTGATCACCCACACGGTGGTGGTGAAGGTCGTACATCAGGCGGTCGTCACCCAGTAACTCCTTGGGGTGTTCCTACCAAAGGTAAGAAAACCCGAAGCAACAAGCGTACTGATAAGCTTATCGTACGTCGTCGAAACAAGTAATAGCGAGGATTCACCATGCCACGTTCTCTCAAGAAAGGTCCTTTTATTGACCTTCACTTGCTGAAGAAGGTAGAGGCTGCAGTGGAAAAGAACGAACGTAAACCAATCAAAACTTGGTCTCGTCGTTCTATGATCATCCCAGATATGATTGGGTTGACCATTGCGGTCCATAACGGTCGCCAACATGTACCTGTCATTATTAGTGACGAAATGGTCGGCCACAAGTTGGGCGAATTTGCGCCAACGCGTACTTACCGCGGCCATGTCGCGGATAAGAAAGCTAAACGTTAAGGGGTAGGAAGATGGAAGCATTAGCTAAACACCGTTTTGCCCGCACGTCGGCTCAAAAGGCACGCTTGGTTGCGGATCAAATTCGCGGAATGCACGTTGAGAAAGCTCTAGAGCTTCTTGCGTACAGCCCGAAGAAAAGCGCAGCGCTAGTAAAGAAAGTATTGGAATCTGCGATTGCTAACGCAGAGCACAACGAAGGCGCAGACATCGACGAGTTACGCGTGTCTAAAGTTTTCGTTGACGAAGGTCCAACTATGAAACGTATCAAGCCACGTGCTAAAGGCCGTGCTGATCGTATCTTCAAGCGCAGCAGTCACATCACTGTGGTTGTAGCGGATAACTAGGAGTAGATAATGGGACAGAAGGTACATCCTACAGGTATACGCCTGGGTATCAGCAAACCATGGACTTCTACCTGGTACGCTAATACTGCAGACTATGCAGACAACCTGTATAACGATCATCAGGTACGTCAGTATCTGACTAAGCAACTAAAGAACGCTTCACTTTCTAAAATCGTGATCGAGCGTCCTGCTAAGAGCATCCGTGTGACTATTCACACTGCTCGTCCAGGCGTTGTAATCGGTAAGAAAGGTGAAGACGTAGAGAAGTTGCGTAACTACGTATCTAAGCTAGCCGGCGTGCCAGCTCAGATCAACATCGCTGAAGTACGTAAGCCAGAGCTAGATGGCCAGCTAGTAGCTGACAGCATCTCTAGCCAGCTAGAGCGTCGTGTTATGTTCCGTCGTGCTATGAAGCGCGCAGTACAAAACGCAATGCGTCTAGGCGCGAAAGGTATCAAAGTTGAAGTTAGCGGCCGTTTGGGCGGAGCAGAGATTGCACGTTCTGAATGGTACCGTGAAGGTCGCGTTCCTCTGCACACTTTCCGTGCGGATATCGATTACGCAACCTCTGAAGCGTCAACTACTTACGGTATCATCGGCGTTAAAGTATGGATCTTCAAAGGTGAAGTTCTAGGTGGTCTACCTACAACTCAAGAGCAAGCACCAGCTGCTCAACCTAAGAAGAAAGGCCGCAACGCTAAGCGAGAGGGCTAATCATGTTACAACCAAAACGCATGAAGTTCCGTAAGATGCACAAAGGCCGCAACCGCGGCTTAGCAGCGGGTAATACTGTTGCCTTTGGTACTTACGGCCTTAAAGCAGTTGGTCGTGGTCGAATGACTGCGCGCCAAATCGAAGCAGCGCGTCGTGCTATGACTCGTCACGTTAAGCGTCAAGGTAAAATTTGGATTCGAGTTTTCCCTGACAAGCCAATTACTGAGAAGCCTCTAGAAGTGCGTCAAGGTAAAGGTAAAGGTAACGTTGAGTACTGGGTATGCCAAATTCAGCCTGGTCGTGTTCTTTATGAGATGGAAGGTGTTCCTGAAGCTCTAGCACGCGAAGCGTTTGAATTGGCAGCGGCTAAACTGCCATTTAAAACAACCTTTGTAACTCGGACGGTGATGTAATGAAAGCGACTGAACTGAAAGAAAAGAGCGTAGAAGAGCTGAACGCAGAGTTGATTAACCTGCTACGCGAACAGTTCAACCTACGCATGCAGCACACAACAGGTCAGCTTGAAAAAACTGATCAGTTGAGAAAAGTACGTCGTAACATCGCGCGTGTTAAAACCATTCTGACTCAAAAGGCTGATGCGTAATGACTGAGCAAAAAATTCGTACAGTACAAGGTCGTGTGGTTAGCAACAAGATGGATAAGTCTATCACTGTTGTAGTTGAACGTTTTGTTAAGCACCCAATCTACGGGAAGTTCATCAAGCGCTCTACTAAGCTTCACGCCCACGACGAAAACAACGTATGCAATAAAGGTGACGTAGTAACAGTACGTGAATGTCGCCCACTATCTAAGAGCAAATCTTGGATGCTAGTTGACGTTGTTGAGAAAGCTGGCGTTTAATCGCTAACTTTTTTCAAAGTCTTAAAAAAGCCGCTCTCGAGCGGCTTTTTTGTATCTGCAGTTTCTTTAACGTGCTTCCATAGGCTTAAGCGTGTTCATTATCAGCGCCGTTGAAGACTAGCGTCTTGTATAAATCAACGTAGGCATTGGACATCCTTTCTATACCAAATTTACTTGTGACAAGCTTATACAAAGCCTCTCCATATTGTGCTCTTTCATCAGGGGCTTCAATTAGACTAATTAAGCTCTCCCCAATTCCGTCAATATCTCCCGGCGCTACCATTACACCTGTCTCCTTATGCTTGATAACTTCGGGTATTCCCCCCACAGGACTAGATAACACTGCACATTTATTAGCACCTGCCTGAAGTAAAATATCGCCTAAACCCTCTGAATAGGAAGGATGAACCAGAATATCTACATTAGGGAGTATTTTGGCTACCTCTTTAGTAAAACCGCAAAGCTTCACATGCTCGTCTAGCTTATGGCGTTCTATAAGTGATTGATAGCTCTCTTTTAAATTTCCCTCGCCAAACAATAAACAGGTTACATTTTCATGCTTGTTCAATACATCGTGCATAGCCAAAATGATATCCGCTTGCCCTTTTTGAGATATGTACTGAGCGAAGTTTGCAATGACGATATGGTCTTCAGGAATAGAGAATGTACGTCGCAGCCAACCGCCATCTTTGCATTGGGAATACTCTGTTAAGTCTACTGCTGGATATATAACGCGCTGATGTTCTACGCCTTCACAATGTAGTGAAACCACTTTCCTCACACCTTCAGATACGCTGATAACTGCATCGAATTGTTTGTACTTATAAAATGAAAAGTGAGTTTCGGGGTTATCTATTCGCCTTGTGCAAACCGTAGGCACACCTGAAATTTTGGCCAGCATGGCACCCCATACATCCGAACCCCGTTCGCTGTGCACATGAATAATATCTGGGTTAACCCCATTTACGACTTCCAGTAAACGCTTTACACATAGGAAGTCTGACTCACCGGCATACTTAATGGTATGCGTTTCACAATACCCCAAAGCCGTATGACGAATCTCACTGTCTTCAGCGCAAACCAAGTGAAGTGATATATCATCATGGTGCTCTAACGCATTGATGAGGTATGCAACTTGTTCTGCGCCACCGTGAAGATGTATGCCAAGTTCAATGTGAAGAACGCGTATACTCAAATGCCTTCCTTAAAATTTATTTAATATTCTGTATACGCTGCTTTTTTATTTAAGACCGTTTTTTGCGGCTTTTCTTATATGGTTGTGGTTACATCTTGCTGTTTAAACATCGCTATACGCATAAAGCGAGTGATCAATATATTATTGCCTTTCTCATATACACTATTTACTTACGTATAAGGTCGCTTTGCCCTAGACGCGGGCTATTTAGCCACTACAATGTCGAAAGAATCTATCGGGAACTGCGGCACTAGATAGCTAGAATTACCTGCTTACCGCTGGGAGTGGGTGTTTCGCAGTGCCCAGCACACCGTATTTGAAAAGCATAATTCAACATCGATAGTCGATCACTTGTAGTCGTGCCGTCGAAGTATCTGTATCAAAAAGGATGTATTTATGGTTGTTGCCAATACACGTGGCTATAAACCTACTCTACTTGAAACGCTCTGCCGGTGGGGATATTCGCTTGTATTGGCGATTGCGATTCCCTTCGCATTTATTCATTTATTGATAAAAGCCACTAAAGCAAGCGATTGCTCGCATCGAGGGAGATTTGAGCGTTTTGGTATAGTCCCAAAGCCGCTCAAGCAGAATGGCTATTTGTTTCACTGTGTTTCAGTGGGGGAAGTCGTGGCTGCTTCATGCGTAATAAAGCGAATAATGCAACACGAGCCAGACGCGCAAATAACCGTTACTACAACCACATCTACAGGCTCTGCTCGCGTTCGAGATATATTCAAAGACACCGTTCACCATTTCTATCTGCCTTATGATTTGTCGCTGACTATGTCTTCAATGCTGAAACGCATTAAGCCCAAAGCAGTAATGATTACAGAAGTTGAACTATGGCCAAACCTAATTCACGTGTGCTGGAAGCGAAATATTCCCGTTATGGTAATAAATGCTCGCATGACTGAGCGCTCGGCTAAACGTTATAAAAAAATCGGACAGCTATTTAACCCTATGTTGGCTAAGCTATCTCACGTATGTGCTCAAGGGCAGAGAGACTATGATAATTATGCATGGCTTGGTGTTGCGCAAGATAAGCTAACCCTCACGAATAATATTAAGTTTGATCAAGCCGCAAATACAGCGAGCTCTTCTGCACATTTTCTTGGGTTAGCTAAGGGTGCAAGGCCAATACTAGTTGCAGGCAGCACGCACGAACCTGAAGAGAGCGTTATCGTTGAATCTGCAAAGGTTTTATGGAAAGAGAGCCCTCAACTACGGGTGATTATTGTCCCTCGCCATCCAGAGCGTTTTGAAGCCGTAGCAAAATTACTTGAAAGGCATAATCTGAACTTCGTCAAAAGTTCAGAGGTGGATAACGTTCCAGACGATGTGAACGTTATCCTGTTGGATGAAATGGGTAAGTTAAATCATGCTTATGCGGTAGCAACATTTGCCTTTGTTGGCGGCTCTATTGCCGATAGAGGCGGCCATAATGCCCTTGAGCCGGCAGCATTCTCGTTGCCAATAATGATGGGGCCACACACCTATAATAACCCTGTTATCTGCGACTATTTAAAAGAATGTGGCGCATTAAGCATTGTAGAAGATGCTTCTCGCGTTTCTTCAACGGTACAAGAATGGCTTGAATCACCCAGTAAAGCTGAAAAAGCGGGAATGGCCGGTAAAAAGGTACTACAGGATAACAGCGGCGCGTTAGATTCTACTTTAGCGTGTATACATCGCAGTATTCGTTAAATGCCGTCAGTCAAAAACAGCAACTCGTTGTTATTGAACAAAAAAGGAACCCCGCATTTGTGCGTCTGATGCACCAAATTAGGCGCTGTGACAGCTAAAAGATAATGAATAGGGACTTGGTTTTTAGCTATCTATTTGATTATACAAGGATTGTCAAAGTTGGTTCGCTGCTTGCTATAAAGTGTGCGACAGCGTAACAACAGTAAAATCCAAATAAATATGCACCTTTTAAAAAGGGCACTGCGTTGCGCGTTTTCCAGGGAGAGACCTCCTGCCTGTGGGCAGGAGGTTTTCTTACTTTTACACTTCTACTTTTTCTTCTTTTCGTTCTGGTTCAATCAAGCTAATCACACGCCATCCTGCTTTAGGCTGAATACTGTTACCGTTGATAAAAGTATAGCTCTTACCTTCAGCGTTGATCGCAATGAGAGGTGTAGCGCGCTCACCATACTGTTTAATGTACTGCTCGTAAGTAAACTCTTCAGATAAACGGGTGGTCTTCACCATTGAGTCACGGGCAATGGCCGATGCTAAATACCCATAAGTAACGCCTTCATCGAACAGAGTAAGTTTTTTCGCGTATTGTTCGCTAACTTGGTGACTTGGTCGCGTAGATTGTTCGTTATTTGTCAGCGCCCATACTTTGTCTTTGCCCATCGTGTATTCAAAGTGATAAGCAATAAGTGGGTTAAGCTGCTTATAAGGCGACATAATCAGCACGGTACCGAATGTATTCAGATCAAGATGTCGCGCTGCATGGTCAGACATTGGGTTGCCAAAATATACTGGGATATCCTTCATACGCGCTTCTCTTATTGCGTCCCAGTTAGTATCTGCAATGGTAACGTCTAGCTTTTGGTTTATCATTTCTGTCGCTAAGGCGCGGTTGAATTTGCTGCCACCGAAAATCAGATAGCCAGTTGGCGCAGGCGCTCTCACCTTAAGTAGTGACGCAACAGTGCGTGAAGTAAGGCTCTGTACCACCACTGTTGCAATAATCACCATAAAGACAATAGGAACGATAATACCCGCGCCTTCATAGCCAATTTCTTCAAGCTTTAAAGAGAAAAGGGCTGATACCGCCGCTGCAACAATACCTCGAGGTGCAATCCAGCTTAGCAAGGCTAATTCGTTTAACTTGAGTCCGGTACCGACGGAGGACGCCAATACGGACAAAGGCCGAGCCACAAACATAATGGCGGCAAGCACTACAACGGAGCCCCAACCTACATCCACTACCGATTGTAAGTTCAAACGCGTGGCAAGCAGAATAAATAAGCCTGAAATAAGTAAAACACTGAGGGTTTCTTTAAATTCAAGAATGTCTTCTACGTCTACGTCCTTCATATTGGCCAGTACCATACCAGATATGGTAACGGCCAAAAGGCCAGACTCGTGCGCAACATAATTAGACTCTGCAAATACACCCAGAATAACGGTTAACACTGCGGTGATAAGCAAATAGAGCGGTATCTGTCTCTTATACACAACAGACGCTGCCGACGAAGA
>NZ_JAFLMX010000182.1:0-14937 GCF_017849675.1 Alteromonas sp. AO-Serp | reverse complement strand
ACAGTATAAACATGAAAACACCAGTAAAAACACTCGCACTTGCATTATCTTTACTTTCTCCCCTTGTTTCTCTTTCTACTCAAGCCCTGCCGCAAGGAAGTGAGCTTAAAGCTGGGGCTGCGGTATGGAACTTGTTTGATGACGCAGACCGTTACGCATTGCATGTGGCTTATGTTCACAAACCGCTCGAATCATTTTACGGAATTCGACCAACAGTTCTCTTGGTAAACGCAGATCAAGGCCAACACTATTTCGCTGCGGGGTTGGCAAAAGACGTCTACAAATACAATGACTTTTCAGTACGCGTTGCCTTTCACGCGGGCATTGTTGATGAATCTGAAAATTTAGGCGACACCATTGAATTCTATTCATCACTTTCCGGACTCTACAATTTTTCTGAATCATTTTCGCTAGAAGCTGAAATTGGCCATATTTCTAACGGTGGGCTAGGGGACACGAACCCTGGTTCAGAATCGTTCGTATTGAGCGCTCACTACCATTTCTAATCTCGCCTAAACAAGCAATGCCTACTTCTTTTGTTGAACAGCCCGCTTAAAACGCGGGTTGTTCAATGTTGGGCAAAAACTCTTTTAACTTAACTTTCTGTCGGGCAAGGTGCGCCGCCGTTAATCCAAACCGACATTGCCTTAGCAAACTGAGCATGTGTCCCAGGAGCAGGTGTTCTGCCTGGGCCGGGGTTCCATGCCCATCTCACTAATGGATCATCACTGACATGATGCTCAAATTCTTTTTTAAACGTTTTCATGTCATCTCTTCCCCCACGTTGAGCAAGAAAAGAGTTCAAACGCGGGTTTAACCAATTGTTGCATAATTTTGAGGGTGTCATGTCGCTGCCAATAATCATGGTAGGAGGCGGCATGTGCCACACGAAACCTGGCATAAGGTCGTTTGCTGCACCAGGCGGCCTGCCGGGTTCACGCGCATTTTCATCTTGGTGACATCCGCGGCAGTTTACGGGGTGCGTTTCGCCAACCTGAACAAACTTTCCATCTTGCACCGCCATTTTCAAGTTATTCACAGAGGTAATGTTCATAGGGTGGGGGACGCTGTTGTCGCCCACTGTCGGTCGGTGAGCGCCATCTTCAATAACACCATGACAGTTCACACACCGTGGATGTGTTGCTACATCGAACAAGTAGTTAAATGCTGTCGTTGGGTTAGGATCTTGCTGATAAGCTTCAAAAGCAGGCGTTGAGTTAGCTGCTTTTGAAACGCTAGTGGTCAAATTACTATGGTCGCTATCGTCACTTTTATTTGCAATACACCCACTCAGGACGAATGATGAGAGAGCACCAATTAATAGGACTGTTATCATTTTCATCATACTGCCCTTATGCTTTTAATGCTGCGGTAACGTGTTGAGCAAGCATGGGCAAATGACGTAGCCGTACACCAATAGCTTGGTACACGGCATTGCCGATAGCCGGCGCGACACCAATAACGCCTGGTTCACCCAGTCCTACTGGAAACTCCTCACTTTCAACAAGTTCAATATCCATCTCTGGGACATCGTTCATACGTAGAGGAAGGTAGGTATGTAAGTTTGTTTTTGAAACCTGACCGTTTTTCACTTCGTTATGTTCAAACAGTGCCAAGCTCAGTCCCCACAGCAGTGAACCTTCAAGCTGTGCCATCGCGCCATCTGGATGAATAACAATACCAGCATCAGACACAACCCATAACTTCTTAACCGTTATCTTTCCAGTGCGCTTATTAACGTGAACATGGGCTGCAGTCGCGAGCCAAGCTGGCATAGTGCGTTCTTGTCCCGCACTTACGCTATAGCCAATGCCTTCATCAGCACCAAGTTCAACACTCGCAGTCTTTTTCTTAAGAATTTCAAGCGTATTGGCAAGTCGTGTGGCACCGCCGACACTTTCAGGCGCTTTGCCCCCTTGTTTACCTTTACCGTCTAACATAGCAAGTCTGAAGTCGACGGGGTCTTTGTTCGCTTTCATTGCCACTTCGTCAATAAATGATTCTAAGCCCCATACAATCCAACCTTGGCCTACCGAACGCAGCCAACCTGGCGTAAACGTATCTTGCGCTACCTTATTGTTAACCGCGCGTGCGCGATGGTGAGACATGGTGTACCAGTGGTCGGCACCAGATGCCGAAAACATATCGACTTTCCCTTCACCGTTTACTCCTGGTGCTAGAAATCCTGGTGCCATTTTTAGTGTTGGCCAGCCTGCCGCAAGCGCATGCTCCATGCCTAAAAACTGATTATTTTCATCGAACGACGCATTAAACAGTGAAGTAGAGGCAGAGCGGGGTTGATCAAATAATGTATCATCCGGGCGCATGAATACCAGTTTGACTGGCTGGCCAGCAGCTTTAGCTGTAAGCAAAGCTGGAACAACCCAATCACCAAAAAGGCGTCGCCCAAAGCCACCGCCAAGATAATACTGGTGAAGGACCACATCACTTTCTGGGACCTCTGCGGCTTTAGCTACAGTAGGAAGTGTTAGGCTCTGCCACTGGTTACCCGTATGTATATGCCATTTACCACCTTTAAATTCAGCAATGGCGTTAAGTGGTTCTAGCTGGAAATGATTGGCAGTCGCGGTGGTGTATAAAGCCTCAATAGTTTGTGCCGCTTTCGTTTGCGCCAGCTCTATATTTCCTTCGTCTACAAAAACGGTGCCTTCCTTGCGATCACGTACAATTCTTTCGCCTTCTTTTTGTATATCAGCTTCAGAAACATTGGCAGTTTTACCGGCGTTGTAGCTAACTTTCACCAAATCAACAGCTTTTATCGCAGTAGGGTAGTCTGTAGCCAATACAGTAACCCAACCTTCGATAGTACCGCTCGGATCGGTAAGCACTTTATAACCTTTATATCCCGGTAGACTCTTAGCCTTACTGTCGTCGACATTTGTTACTGTACTACCATAACGAGTCGGAGGCAGAATGGGGCGTGCATAAAGCATGTTTTCCACTTCAACATCAATACCGTATACCGCAGTACCGTTCGTTTTAGGCGGAATGTCGAGAGCCTTGTAGTCTGCATTAACGCCAATAAGGTGGCGTTTTTTTCCCGGCTTAATCGGCAGTTCCGCAAGCTCATCTGCACTGAATGTTTTGTCTACTTTGCCATTCGCTACGATATCGCCGTAGCTAATTTTTTTGTTACCTGAGATAACAAAGCCTTTTTCTGCCTTACAACTATCGGCAGGCACGCCAAGTAGCTTCGCACCTGCATCAATTAACACCATGCGGCCAGCGGCGCCCGCCTGAGACATTGGCTTGTAAGTATGGAAAATTGACCAAGAGCCGCCTGTTACCATGTAGCCCCATTTCGGGTCTGTATCAACGTGAACTATAGACACTTTCTCCCAGTCGCACTCAAGCTCATCAGCCAAGATTCTAGCGATTGGCGTGCCGATATGCTGACCCATTTCCGCTTTGGCTATGTTGACGGTAACGTTGCCATCTGTATCCATTTCAAACCAAATATTTGGAGAAAACTGTTTGGCTTCAATACTCTCTTTCGCCGACAGCAGGGATGGAATAGCGGCAGCACCAAATGCCATGAATAAAGACGTTTTCACTGATCCCACCATAAAAGACCGGCGAGATAAGTTGATCATGTCTTTCTTTTCTTGAGAGATATTTTTCATGCTCATGCGTTTTCCCCTTCTGATGAAGCGGTTGGATCAAAGTATTGAACAGAAGACGTTGCAGCGCGCTTAATCGCCTTTTTTATGCGCGCGTAAGCCATACAGCGGCAATAATTGGTGCTCATGTGATTAACAATATCTTGGTCGCTCGGGTTTGGATTTCTATCTAGCAATGTCGCTGCTTGCATGATTTGGCCAGACTGGCAATAGCCACACTGAGGAACCTGCTCTTCTACCCAAGCAGATTGCAGCGGATGCGCGTTGTTGAAGCTTTCAATAGTGTTTACGTTCTTATCTTTAGCTAACGAAACGGGATAGGAGCAAGAGCGAATAGCGTTACCATCAATATGTACTGTGCATGCGCCACACATCGCTACACCGCACCCAAACTTGGTACCTTTTAATCCAAATTCATCGCGTATTACCCAAACGAGAGGCGTATCTGATGCAGCATCTGTCTGCACTCTTTTTCCATTTAACGTAAATTCAATCATGGTTTGTGTCACCGTGAAGTTAATGTTTAATATGCTCTCGCCAAGGCGCTGTACTTGGTTTGAACGGTCTGTTTTGCCTGTTTTAATTGGTATTATTAAAATCTGGCCGCGTTGGCTCTCCCTTTAATAACCCCTCACTCCATAGACGCTTGAATGAACCTTTCGAATTGGAGTTAGACTAATTAACTAAAGGTATACTAGAGGCCAAACTTGCTTATGTGGTCTATTTTAGTTACCTTGTTCAAACAAACAATTAGTATACTTTTAGTAACTAGGTGGCTTTTTTAGGAAAATAGATGGAAAGTGAAATAAAAACAGACGCTAAGGGTAGAAAAACCGTTCTAAATACTTGTACAGAGCCTTGTGCTATAGAGCGTGGAATGCGCCTAATTGGTGGAAAGTGGACGGGTTCTATTATTTATCATCTCAAAGATGAGCCTGTTAGATTTAACGACCTGTGTAGAATGCTTGGCGGCGCCAGCCGGAAGATGGTCGATCAGCGCCTTAAAGAGCTGGAAAACAACGGTATGGTGATCCGCAACGTTATCGACTCTCGTCCAATTGCGGTTGCTTATAGTCTCACCGAGTTTGGGCGCTCAGCGCTAGATATTCTTGAACAGCTAAGAGTCTGGTCTGAAAACCACACGAATGATTAAATACTGCTAGCGGTGAGCATTTATCTCACCGCATTTGCTTTACAAAGTGCTAGACCGACACTAGCGGTAATCGAAGTACTTTTTCAACAAGCTCTCCGGCTTTTTCTTGGAAACCAACAAAGTGTTCAGTAGCTTCATGAGCATCAAGGGCATCCTGAGATTGCCATTTCTCCGTAATAACAAACACACCCTCTTCACTTGCATGTAGGTCATACATCACTGCGCCGACTTCTTCTCGGCTTGATTTAACCAAGGGTAACAATGCGTCTAAGAGTGCATCTTGTTGGTTTGGTTGAGAATAGATTACGACTGAAAACTCGATCATTTTACTGTCCTATTGAGAAAAAACGCTAACATAGGCAACTAAAGGGCTAATGGTTAGCGTTTAAAGCTGACTAGCAACTTTTTTCAGGTGAAAAGCAATCTCCACCATCAAATGCCTTTTACCGCTATGTCGCAGTTAGACGCTATCTAAGCCTTTTTCTTAGATGCATTTTTTAGCGAATGAAAAAAGTTAATCTATAATGATTTATACTAAAGTATAAAAGGGTGCTCATTATCCTTTGAGTGCCACCTCTTGAGGCGACGGAATGCAATTACCGAACGGGGCGATGCCCTATGTTTGAAAAAACTTTTCACTTTTGTCCTGTTGGGCTCGCTCACGTAAGCATGGATGGAAGCTTTATACGTGTAAATAAGCGACTGTGTGATTTTTTAGGATATTCTGATGAAGAACTAACGACGTTAACCTTTCAAGAATTAACTGCGCCAGATTATCTCGATGAAGATCTAAGTTACTTAGAGCGCCTGATGGCAGGTGATATCGATGACTATGCGATTGAAAAGCGATATGTAAGGCGCGATGGCGAGCAAGTTTGGGCGAAGTTAACAGTGTCTTTAGTAAGAGATCAGCGCGGCAACCCAGACTATTTTATTTCTATTGTGGAAGATATCGACGAGAAAAAGCGCATACAGTCTGAACTCTTTCAAGTTGATGCCTTGTTTAGCAAAATTGTTAGCGCATTTTCTGATAGAACGTTTATATGGGTGGCGACGCCAGACTTGTCTAAACTGCAATACGTTAACGATGGCTATTCAAACATATTCGGTCGCAACGAGTACGAACTTTACTGTAACCCTATAAGCTTTATTGATCATGTACATGAAGATGATAAAGCACGGGTGTTAAAACTGTTCAGTCAACGCCCTTTGCAGAATTGGGATATTCAATATCGTATATACGACTCGAAAGGCGAAGTGAAGTACCTTCACGATCGCGGAAGCTTGATATTTGACGACCGTGAAATGCAGTCGCTTATTTTAGGTACAGCCGACGATATAACAAGAGAGAAAACGCAGCAGCAAGCTCTGATGAGCGCCGTCACTAAATTAGAGCACCTGTCGAAAACCGACTCGCTCACTGGACTTGCCAATAGGAGAGAGATATTTAGCCAGTTAAGTGACGAAATTTCTCGTATGGATCGTGGCCAACAAACGTCAACGCTTGTTTATATAGACTTAAACAAATTCAAAGAAATTAACGATAAATACGGTCACAAGGTAGGAGACAAGGCGCTTGTTGAGTTCTCTGAAAGAATGAGTGGTTTGCTGCGTGATAGTGATAGATTCGGTCGTATTGGCGGAGATGAATTTGTCATCTTGCTCTATGGCACGGGTGAAGAGGAAACGGAAGCTTTTTTTAATAGGGTTGCCCAAAGCGACTTTGAAGTTAATGTAGATGGCAACAAGGTAGTACCAATTGGCTTCAGTGTTGGCTGGGTTGAGTGGAGCGAAGGGATTGAAACCGTGCAGGAGTGGCTAGATAAGGCCGATGAGGTAATGTACGGAAAAAAGCGTTATCAGCAAGTTTTAACCGCGATTGATAAAGCGATGTAGACAGCTATTCCTGAGACTCGATATCTACATCGCTTTCGCCATTCTATTTTTGTCTTTGAGCGAACCAGCGCGCTATTTCCTGACGCTCTTCGTCTGTCATTTTTGTCTTGTTTAAAAATGGCATGTCTTTGGTCACAGTGGTTCTTCGAACCACTTGTGGCGCAAACCTTTCAATATCTTCCCATGTATCTAATACTACGCCTAAAGGCGCGACTTTAAAGATATCGTCGGTTGGCGTGCGCGAGTGGCAACCCACACAATGGGTTGTAATTAAGCTTACTACTCGCTCATTGCTTTCTTCAGAACTCGCTTGGGCGACTGCATTGTTAGCCGTTACTTTTTTACCTACTTCATCGACAAGGCTCACATCTTCAAGTCCTTCATTCGATGTATGTGATGGCGACTGTGGCCATGATACCCATAGGGCGATTGCTAGCATGGCGACTGCGCCAGACACTAAAATACCAGGTTTAGTGGTGCCCACGTGACGCAAGTTAAAGAAATGACGTATCCAAGCGGCAGCGGCCATTATCGCAATGAGTACCAGCCAATTTTGCGGGTGTTGATACGTCATGGGGTAATGATTTGAAATCATGATAAACAGCAGTGGCAGCGTAAAGTAGTTATTGTGTACCGAACGCAATTTAGCGCTCGCCCCCCAATTAGGATCAATATCTTTCTTCTCGGCTACAGCTGCTACCATTTTGCGCTGGTTCGGCATGATGTTGAAAAAGACATTTCCTGCCATGATAGTGCCAATAAGCGCACCAACGTGAATATAGGCACCGCGACCGCTAAACCATTGGGTAGACAGGTAGCTGACAATACAAACAAGCGCGACTAATCCAATACCGAAGGCAAGTGGATATTTTGCCAATGGGCTGCGACAAGCAAATTCATATAAGGCTAGTCCGCCAAAGATTAACCCTAAACCTAAAGATATTGCCGTGGTCGGTGACATGGCATTTACCGATGGGTCGATAAGATAAGCACTAGCACCAAAGTAATAAACAATAATGAGTAGTGCGAAGCCCGACAACCACGTGGTATAGGCTTCCCACTTAAACCAGTGTAGCGTTTCTGGCATTTTCTCTGGGCCATAGGCGTATTTTGCAACCTCATAAAAGCCGCCACCGTGAATAGCCCATAAGTCGCCTTTGATACCTTTGTCCTGTTTCCATTTAGGTGGCGTGCGTAGATTGTTATCCAACCAAATGAAGTAAAACGACGCGCCAATCCACGCTACACCCGCTACAACGTGGAACCAACGTACAAATAAACTTATCCAATCTAGCCACGGCATTATTGTTCTCCTTATTTAGGGCCAAAAGGCCCTACAGCAGCCTGTTATTAATGATGTTCTTTTTTATAGCGGCAGGTGCCGCTTATCCACGTTTGGTCGATAGCGCGGTCATCACCTAAAATACTCAAGGCAAAAAACACATCGTCAAAGTCCGCGTCTTCTTTTATTCTCAATTGTGTCAATTCGTCAAACCTAGGCTCAACAACGATAAAGTCAGCAGTGGTGCCTGGGTTTAAGTTGCCTATTTCATGATCAAGCGCATGAGCTACGGCCGCGCCTTGGGTCATAAGATAAAAGCCTTCTAACGGGCTGATGGGCTCGCTGCGCAATTGACTTACCTTGTATGCATCGCCGTAGGTTTTAAACATGTTAAACGTAGTGCCTGCACCCACATCCGTGGCCATGGCCACATGGACCTTGTTAGCACGCGCTGCGGTCATATCAAAAAGGCCACTTCCTAAAAACAGGTTAGATGTCGGACAGAAGGCCACCGTAGCGCCGCTTTCGCCTAAGCGTGCCCATTCGTTAGGCGTAAGGTGAATGCCATGGCCAAACACCGCACGTTCACGCACAAGGCTGTAGGTGTCATATACATCTAAATATCCGTCCGCTTTAGGGAATAAGCTCTTCACCCATGCAATCTCGTCTAAGTTCTCAGACAAGTGTGTTTGAATGAAAACGTCGGTATACTGCTTGGCAAGTTCCCCTAATGCAGCAAGCTGAGCTTCAGTACTGGTTGGCGCAAAACGGGGCGTTAGCGCATAGCGGTTGCGGCCCTTGTTATGCCAAGCTTCGATTAATTCTGCACTGTCAGCTTGTGCTGTGTCGGCGCAGTCATTAAGCGCACTAGGGCAATTCCTGTCCATACATACTTTACCGGCCACAATTGCCATATCAATTTCGCTTGCTGCACTAAATAATGCGTGGCTACTGCTTTTATGAACCGTAGTAAAAACAAAACCTGTGGTAGTACCGTTCTTTAGCAATTGGCGCAAAAATACGTTAGCAATGGTTTTAGCGTGTTCACTGTCAGCAAACTGCATTTCTGTGGGAAACGTATAGTTTTCAAGCCAGCTCAACAGCTGCTCGCCATAATGAGCTATGCTCTGTGTTTGCGGATAATGCAGGTGGCTGTCTATTAAACCTGGCAAAATCCACTTGCCTGAAAAATCTGTCACAGTGGCAGCCGGGTAGCGCTTTGCTATCTCTTCAAATGTGCCAATGTCTTTTATTTCTTTATTGTCTACTAACAAACCACCGTCTTTGAATATAGCGATGTCATTATCGAACTGTGTAGTTTGGTTAGGAAAGTGCGCAATGCTTGCACGAAAAAGCTGCATGTTTGTTAGCTGCCCCTGTAGCTGCTGAAACCGAATGGAGAGATAAGAAGTGGCACATGATAATGGCCGCCATTCTCATCAAGTTCAAATGTAATATCAATGTGTGGGTAGAAACTTTTGCCATGCGTTTCTACAAGGTAAGGCTTGCAGTGAAAGCGCAGGGTATAAACACCTGCGGCAAAACCGTCTTCAACGCCCCAGTTGTTAAAACGCCCGTCATTATCCGTTTCACCCGAAAGGGTGCTACCGTCAGGTAGTGTAAGTGTAAGGGCAATGCCTTGTGCAGGCTGACCTAATGTAGTGTCGAGTACGTGGCTAGAAAGCGTATTCATACTGTTTTCCTTAAAAACTATTCAATGCGTATTGACTATATTTTTGAAAATACGGGGGTTAATCCAGCGCTTTGTTAATACGCAATAGGGTTATCTTTATTTGCTCTGCAGCAGCATTGGTAATCTCTTGCTGTGTGGTATTGGGTAGCCTAGCTTGTAATGCTTCTAACATAGTCTGCGCAGAAAGACCGGTGGCACAAATAATAAAGATAAACCCGTGCTTGTCTAAATAGGCGTGATTGGCTTCTTTTAACTGGTGTAAAACGGCCTCGGACGCGCTGGCTGTACCCGACTGCTCGCCCGCAGCAATGGCTTTGGTATTTGCAAACTTTTTGCGCAACGAATCAACGTCGCCAATCATGGGGTGTGCCGTAAAAGCTTCAAGGTAGTCGTCATCACTGCATTTGGCCCACGCGCTCTTCGCTTGATTAACAAGTGCGTCCTTGTCGCTGTAGGGGCGTGCTTTTACCATTTGATAAATCCAGGTTTTCGCCGCGCAGCATTGCTCAAACCAAGAAGACGCCTCTTCAGCGCTTAGCGTATTTAATTCTTTAAGTGTCACTGGTGGTGTCCTTTTCTTTGTGAAAAGCTGTAGCGGGTTTCTCACTGTATTTGTTACTGTTGCCTGCCGTTACTTCTTTTACATGAAGACGCTCGATAATTTGCGCAGATATAGAAACGGCAACTTCAATTGGTTGCTTGCCAGGGATATCTCGGTTACCTATTGGCGTAAATAGCCTTGCCAGCGCGTTGTCGTCAAACCCACGCAGAGTCAGCTTGGTAATAAAGCGCTTTGCTTTGGTGTCTGAACCAATTAACCCAACAAAGGGGAGGGAAGGTTGCTTTAACGCCTGCTCTGTAATGCGATAGTCCAATTGATGATCGTGGGTGAGTATAATCAGCCAACTGTTCTCATCAAGGTGTCTAACTTCGCTCTCTGGTGCTTCTTCCACGACTTTGTGCACGTTGGCTGGCAAAGACGATGGAAACAGTTCCTCGCGACTGTCTATCCACGAAATGCGTACAGGCAATTGAGCCAAAATAGGCACCAGTGCTTTTGCAACATGGCCTGCACCAAAAATGGCGATGTGCTGCTGATGAACGTTACACACGTCAAATAGCACCTTTACCGCGCCGCCGCAGCACTGTCCTAAAGAACTGCTTAACGGATAGCTGTGAAGTTCAGTGCATGCTTCGCCTTTTGCAAGGTACTCTCGTGCACGGGCAATAGCATCAAACTCGAGATGCCCGCCACCGATGGTATCTATACTATGCGATGCGGTAACCACCATTTTGCTGCCCGGCTCTCTAGGTGTAGAGCCAGCGGCTCCTACTACTGTAACCAGCACATAGCCTTCGTTGCGCTCTTGGCATTCGGCTATTCCCTCGTGCCAGTGCGTTGCGCGAAATGACTTTGCTGCCGTATGTGTCATACAACACCGCCTTTATTATCCAACTGCTGAATAGCAGTTACAGCGTTCAGAACACGTTCTGGTGTGGCTGGTGTATCTAGCTGCGGATCAACTGTGTAGCCAGATAGGCTAGATATGGCGTCTTTAAGGGCGCACCACACTGAAATAGCGAGCATAAATGGTGGCTCGCCAACCGCTTTTGAGTGGTAAATGCTGTCTTCAGCGTTCTTTCTACCAAACAGCTTCACATTAAACTCTTTTGGCGTATCGCCAATAGCTGGAATTTTATAGGTCGCCATATTTTCACTTATCAGCTTACCCGCTTTATTCCATTTAAGGTCTTCTGTGGTAAGCCACCCCATACCTTGAATAAACGCGCCTTCTATTTGGCCAATATCAATGGCAGGGTTAAGACTGTTGCCAACATCGTGGAGCACGTTAACTTTATCTACCGTATATTCACCGGTAAGTGTGTCGACAGAGACTTCGCTCATTGAGACGCCATAAGCAAAGTAGAAAAACGGACGGCCTTCACCGGTGTCGCGGTTATACTGTAATTTTGGGGTTTTGTAGAAACCGCTTGAAGACAAAGATACACGAGCAAAATACGCTTGCTGCACAAGCTCGGTAAAGGTAATTTTGTGCTCATCCAATACCACGTGCTCATTAATGAATAGCACGTCGCCAGCGCGGTCCTCTAGACCTAAGCTTTTGGCAAAGCACTCGCCCAAACGGGCTTTTAGCGTAATACATGCATTTTGTACGGCTTTTCCGTTTAAGTCAGTGCCGCTTGAAGCTGCTGTTGGTGAAGTGTTAGGTACTTTGTCAGTGCGTGTTGCAGTGACTTCAATCATATCCAAATCTAGTCCAAATTCATTGGCTGCAATTTGGCCTATTTTGGTGTGAAGCCCTTGGCCCATTTCAGTACCACCATGGTTCACCTGAATACTACCATCAGTATAAATGTGCACTAAAGCGCCAGCTTGGTTTAAATGCTTCGCGGTAAATGAAATGCCAAACTTAACAGGCGTTAGCGCTAAACCTTTCTTAATCACCGGGCTTTCGCGGTTAAACGCTGCAATAGCTTCACGGCGCTGCCAATACTGAGCGGTTTCTTCTAGCTCGGCAATCATATCGGGTAAGAGGTTGTGTTCTACCTTCATTCCATAGGGAGTCAGACTACCTGTCGTGGGGCCGTATAAATTACGTTTTCTTACCGATAGGGGGTCGCTGCCAATAGCACGGGCAATTTTATCAATCATGGCTTCAGCCATAATCATGCCTTGCGGTCCGCCAAAGCCTCGATAAGCGGTGTGCGATACCATATTGGTTTGCAATCTGTGACCAACAATATCGCTATCACCTAAGTAATAACCGTTGTCCGCATGGAACATGGCTCTATCGACAATGGCGTCAGATAAATCAGGCGAGTGCCCACAAATACCGTTGATTGTCATGCGGGTGGCTTCAATTTTACCTGTCCCGTCAAAGGCCACGTCGAACTCGTTTTCGAATGGGTGACGTTTGCCAGTAACATGCATATCAGTGAAGCGTGGTAAGCGAAGCTTAACCGCACATTGATTGCGCGATGCCAGTAAAGCCGCTATACAGGCCCATTGCGCGGCTTGCGTTTCTTTTCCGCCAAAGCCGCCGCCCATACGTCGCATGTCTACCATTACACGGTGCAATTTTACATCTAGCACTTCGGCAACGAGTTTTTGTACCTCACTGGGATGTTGACTAGACGTATAGATTTTCATGCGATCTTCTTCATCAGGGATCGCAAGGCTCACTTGTCCTTCTAAGTACATATGTTCCTGTCCACCAATACTGAGCGTGCCATGTGCTTGGTGGATCGCTTTTTCAAATGTACTTTCAACGCGGTCAGTATGTTGGCCAAACCGATGTAGGGGACGCACAAACGTTTGCTGCTGGTGCGCAGCTTCGGCACTAAGTATAGGTTTGGCTTCACTCACCTCTACTTTCCCTTTTAGCGCAGCTTGTCGGGCAAGGTTTACCGACGTGGCAAGCACTGCAAATACAGGCTGACCGAAGAATTTGATTTCGCCATTAGCAAGTAACGGATCGCCTTCGAACACAGGTCCAATATCTTTATGGCCAGGCACGTCGTCAATCGTAATCACATCTACAACGCCTTCACTTTGGCGAACAGCGTCAAGATTTATCGAGTTAATCGTACCTTTTGCGCATTGGCTTACACCAACTGCGGCATAAAGAGTGCTTTGAGGTTCAATAACATCGTCAACATAGTTGGCGCTGCCTTGTACTTGGCGTGTTGCGCTCTCGTGCTTTTTAGATACGTGAACGACACTTTGCTTGTCGTTTTGTTGCAGTGGATTAGGGGCATCAATTAACTTACGCATGCTGCACCACCCGTGTTTCAATTTGGTTTGCTGTTTGGTTTTCTAACCAGAAGCGATGCCACAGGTTAGCTAAAACAGTTTTACGGTATTGGGCTGTAGCGCGCACATCATCGATAGGTGAAAATGCATCGAATAAGACTTGTTTGCCCAACGTTAAACATTCGTTGCTAGCGAACTGCTTACCTTTCAAAACGTTTTCTAACGCATTGCAGGTTGACGGAACTGCTGCTACGCCACCAAAGCCACTGCTAATGGCTTCTACCTTGCCGTTGTCGAGTGTGACATTAAATACGGCGCATACTGCAGAAATATCATCTTCAAATCGTTTCGATATCTTATATGCAGCTAATGCTTGATTGGGCTGTTTTAATGGTATTTCTATTGCACTTATCCATTCATCTTTCGCCAGCATGGTCTCGCGATAGCCTGTGAAGAATGTGCTAATTGGGATCATACGAACGCTCTCGCCGTTATCTAAATGCAGTATGGCATTCAACGCGAGTAGTAACGGTGGCATATCACCAATAGGGGAAGCGTTAGCCACGTTACCGCCAATGGTAGCCTGATTGCGGATAGGCAACGAGGCAAATCGGGTAACAAGCTCAGCCACTTGCGGAAATGCATTTAGTAATAAAGGTGCCGCATCATTTAGCGGTACAGCTGCACCAAGAATAAGAGAATGCTCGCTTTTGGTGCATTGTTTTAGTGCATCAATATGCGTCACACTGATAAGCGTTTCTACATCTTTTAGCTGTTGCGTGAACTGAAGGCTTAAATCCGTGCTGCCAGCGACTAGCTGTGCAGCTGGATGCGCTTGAATCAGAGTCTTCAGTTCTTCGCGAGACGTTGGCGTATGGATATTTCCCGTACCAGTGGGTTTCTCACCAGATAATGATAGCAATGTAGAAAGGGTGGCAGCTTGGCGTGCAGTGAATTGATCATCAGGTGTTTGTTCGCACACCGCCATCGTAGCATCGATAATAGGGCGGTAGCCTGTGCAGCGACATAAGTTGCCTGATAAAGCGTGCAGCACATCGTCGCGATTTGGTTTTGTATTGCTGTGATATAAGGCAAACATCGACATGATAAAACCAGGTGTGCAAAAGCCACACTGAGAACCATGATGATCAACTAACGCCTGCTGTACGGGGTGTAAGTGTTTACCATCGTTCAAATGCTCAACAAATAAAAGCTGCTTCCCATGAACTGCACTCATTAGCGTGATGCAGCTATTCACTGTTCGATAATTAAGTTTTGCAGCGCTATTTGAGGAGGCTGGTTCCACAAGTACTACGGTACATGCACCGCAGTCTCCTGCTGCACAGCCTTCTTTTGTGCCTGTTTTTTTGCGATGTTCGCGAATAAATTGTAGAAGGGTGAGGTCGGCCCGCGCTTCATTTAATTCAACGACATCGTTATTTATTAGAAAGCGAATCATACTCACACCTTCTTGTTATATTCATTCTTGTATTCATT
>NZ_JAFLMX010000159.1:0-15535 GCF_017849675.1 Alteromonas sp. AO-Serp | reverse complement strand
TGATGGTACCAGAAGCCCTTGCTGAATTGCCTTCATGGCTGGAAAACATCTTACTTTCCCCAGTAACCTCGGCCGGACTCACCGCCGTCATTCTTGATTTAACCTTACCAGGAAAAAAGCCCCTTGCTTCGCCGCTCGCTAATGCACAAAAAGTAGAAAGCAGCACTGGCGTTGCACAGGACAACCCTGCTTACGAGCCTATTCAAAACCCAAAGCCAGAAAGTAGCCGTAGGGCGCCGAAAGTACTCAATGAAAAAGCCTTTGTAAACCATGAGGCTGTTAAGCACTCAGCACACTCGACATCCATTTTAAGTATAGACGGACAACCGGGCGTAGCCTCTGCTCTTTTTAGTGCAAAAGCTCGCTAAAAATCACCTTAAAAGTGCATGCATTTATGCGATTGAGTTTATTTACATAAAAATAACAATATAAGAACAATATTATATATTTTTATCCCTATAATTCAGCAACTTAAGAGAAGGTTAAAAGTTGACCAACTGGACAAGTAGTTGGCACTCATCCTGCTAACTCTCTTGCCAATAACAAAACGCATATAAAAATGCGTGAAAAGAGCCCTAAAAAGGGGCAACTAAAAATAACGAGGAAACCATGAAAAACACTACATTCAATTTATCTCCTCTAGCAAAAGCTTTTGCAATGACTACCGCGGTCGCGCTATCGTCGCAAGCTTTTGCTCAAGAAGAGACAGAGGTTAAAGAAAAAGATGTTGAAAAAATTCAGGTAACAGGATCCCTTGGGAGCCTTCCTGGCCAAGACGTTGAGTCAGTTTTTGGCTTTGGCAAATCTATTCTCGAAACGCCTCGCTCAGCGTCCACGATTTCTCAAGAGCAAATGGAGCGCTTCAACGTTTCAGACATTGATGAACTCGTCGCGTTCGCACCAGGTACATTCACACAGTCCTTCTTCGGTGTTGCAGGCTCTCTGGATGTGCGGGGCACGCCCGGGGAAACTTACTTCCGCGGTGTTAAGCGCTTAGACAACCCAGGTAACTACCCTACGCCTATTGGCGCGTCCAGCCGAATCGACATCGTTCGTGGCCCAGCATCACCTATTTACGGCCCATCAAAAATTGGTGGTTATCTGAACTTTAATCCCAAGTCTGCCCGTGCGTCATCGGGGCAGTATTTAGATGCACCAACAGGCGCGTTGTCTTACACAACGGGGTCGTGGAACAAAAGCATTTTAACCGCAGAAGTTGGCGGACCGACTAGTGTTGCCGGTAAAGAAATGGGCTATTACATATACGGTGAGCTAGAAAACTCTGACAGTTACTACGACAATACTCAGACTGATCAAACCGTACTTCAAGCATCATTTAATATCGATATTACCGATAACCTTCGCTTTGAATTTGGTGGTATGTACCACGACTACGATGGTAACCAAGTGGCCGGCTGGAACCGATTAACTCAGGAGTTAGTTGACGACGGAACCTATATTACAGGTACAGCTCAACCATTAGATACGGACGGCGACGGTCAAATCAGTCACGAAGAATATGCTGAAGTCGCCGACTTGATTTCACCGTTTATTTTCACGCCAGCTGTCCCATTAGATTCGGTTACAGGCGACTTTTTCGATCCTCTAATGGCATTACAAAACCCAGGTACTACGACCTTAAGTGGTAGCCAAACTTTGGTAGCACCTGATGACCAACTTGGTAACGAAGCCATAACGCTCTACTTCGACACCATTTACTACACAGATAATTGGGAAATTCGCAACCAGCTTTTCTATGATGCATACGACAACATAAACGAAAATGCTTATGGCTTCTCACAATTCCATGACAGCTGGGTTATAGAAGACAAACTAATTTTTGCGACAGAATATGAGAACGACGGACTATTAGCGCAATTTCAATTTTCACCATCTGTCCGCTATACCGACTTTGAGCACGGCGATGACTTCACTTACGAGTTCTTTAATCGTCGCGACCTAACCATGCCGTCTTCAGCGCTCGATCGCCGCCTTTTGTCTACCCGCTCGGGTAAAAACTACGACAACTATGACGTAGGTAATTACTTAGACTTAGGCATTGCTGCAATGACCGATTTAACTTGGGACTGGGGTTTAAACTTAGTACTAGGTTTACGATACGACACTATTGACATTGAAAGTACATCGCGTACGGATTTACTTTTGGGCGCTACTGGAGATGAAACACCAGTTTATGCTGAAGAAACCGTAGATGGATGGTCTTGGAACGCAAGTATTTCATATGAGTTTGAATTTGGCCTTATTCCTTATATCACTGCAGCAGAGCAAGCTACCCTTGTTGCAGGCCAGGGCGCCGAGATTGGTGTTGGCCAACTCAATCAACCTGGTGGTGGTGGTGCATTCGACACCTCTGAGCTGATGGAATACGGTATTAAAGGTTCTCTCGTTGACGATACACTCTATTTTGCCCTTTCATTCTTTGAGCAAGAGCGTACCGACTTCAATACTCAGAATACGGTCACCAACAACACAACCAATAACGAAGGCACCGAATTTGAACTTCGTTGGGTAGTCAATGAGAACCTTGTTGTTTCTGCTGGCTATACAAATATAGAAGTTATTAACTTAACTGCACTTGCCAATGGAAACCAATTTGGATTCTTAGGTGCTGACGATTTAGTTGCTCTTGATGATCCTTCGTTAATTTTTGGCGGGAACGTAGTAGGTCTTAACCTTGTTGGTGAAGGAGAAACAAACTCTGACGGACGAAAGGCCGGTATTCCTGAAAATATTTACACGCTGACAGCAACCTATGACTTCCAAAATGGTTATGCTGCCAACGTGAGTATTGTGGATGTGGATGAGGTCGCGTCTGGCTACTCAGCTGCAGTAACACTTCCAGCCTACACGTTAGTCAATGCTGGCTTGTCATATCAAGCAGAAGATTGGTCGATAAACTTAACCGTTAAAAACTTAACTGACGAGCGTTATTTCCGCTCTAACTTCCCTGATCTATTTGGTAGTCAAATTGTACTACCTGAACTACCGCGTCACTGGAATGCTAAATTTACTTACTCATTCTAAGTTCGCATACTCTTTGAGCGTGGTCGTGCCTCATGTGTAGATTGAACGTTCGACACACGCTCTCAGGCCTGTAAGTTTTTTCGATAAGAAGCCCAGTTTGATAATGCTGGGCTCTTTTTTAGGAGTACTAAATGCATCTTTCTTATTATCCACTGCTTAAACAAAAACGGTCTGCCTTTTTCAACGCTTTGCTTATATTGGCTATGTTTTTGGGTTTCTGTAGCAGTAGTTATTCTGCCAGTGTTAAAACCAATGACGCTAAGCCGCCAATGAAAGTGAAAGTTGTTGTGGTAAGTATGTTCGAAATTGGCAGCGACGAAGGCGACGCGCCTGGTGAATTTCAATTGTGGAAGGCTCGCCAGAAACTCACAACCCAATACCCTTTGCCTCATGGCTTTCACGATATTTACGCCAACCCTGATACAGGTGTAATCGGTATGGTTACGGGAATGGGCATTGCGCGCGCTTCAGCAGCAATAATGGCACTAGGTCTTGATCCTCGCTTTGATTTATCCCAAGCCTATTGGTTGGTTGCAGGGATCGCGGGAGTCGACCCAGCGGATAACACCATTGGAAGTGCAATTTGGACCGATTACGTAGTCGATGGCGACCTAGCACATCAAATTGACGCTAGAGAAATTCCGTCTCAGTGGAGTACGGGTTATTTCCCCCTCTTCACTCATGCGCCCTTTGAAAACGCTGACGCTGTAGACGTAAACAACAGCCCAAATGGCGAGGTGTACGCGCTGAACTTACCGTTAGCAAAGTGGGCCTATTCGTTGACAAAAGACACCAAGCTTTTAAACAACGAAGCGATGGATGCACTGAGAGCCAAGTACACCAATTCAGCTAGTGCTAAAGCACTTCCAAATGTATCTATGGGTGCGCATTTATCTGCTTCTACCTTTTGGCATGGCGAAAAACTAAATACGTGGGCAAACGATTGGGTAGCATACTGGACGCAGGGCAAAGGAAATTTTGTTACCTCGGGCATGGAAGACTCAGCAACACTTCAAAGCTTGAGCTACTTGGACAATGCAGGGTTAGTCAACAAAGACCGCTTACTTATTCTTAGAACGGCGAGCAATTTTACCATGCAGCCACCATCATTGAGCGCTGCGGAGAACCTAAAGTTAGAGAGTTCTGGCGATGGATATGCAGCAATGGGAGCCGCTATAGAAGCCGCCTATAAAGTCGGCTCACAGGTGACAGACTATATTGTAACGCATTGGGAAACCGTAAAAGATACGCCCCCTTCAGCGGAATAAACGCACTTTAACCTCTACGCTGTCACTGATTTAGCATTTAGTGCATGGCGCACCTGAAGGGTAACGTCATTTTGTACCACGGGCTTGGCAAGAAAATCGGCCATGCCCGCATTGCTACAATTAGTTTTATCTTCAGGCGTTGTATTTGCTGTTACAGCCACAATACGACCGTGTTTGGGCAATAAGTTTTCTTGGACAATAATCTTAGTCGCACTTACCCCATCGAGCACTGGCATAGCGCAATCCATAAATATAATGTCGTATTTTTTAGCTCGGGCCATTTGAACGGCCACTTCGCCATTTTCGGCTTCATCTGGAAGGTAATTGAACTTCTCTAGCATGGATGCAAGCACGAAACGGTTTATATCGTTGTCATCAACAACCAAAACGTTAAGAGGAACGCTAAGCAAGTCTGAAGAGAGGATAACGTCAATCTGCTTTTCTTTATCTAAAACTGCCATTTCTACAGGTATAGCAATATCGAAACAGGAGCCTTTCCCTGCGCTTGACCGCACTTCAAGCTCGCCATCCATTTTGCCAACAAGTTGATTGACGATAGACAACCCTAAACCGTTTCCATTTAACTCTTCAGAGGCACTGGCGGTGTCGTTTTGAAATGGTCTAAAAATACGTGATAAAATTTCATCACTCATGCCCACACCAGTGTCTTCAATTGACGCAAGTAAGATAGGCACATCGCCTTGATGCTTCAACGTAACTTGCACCGAAATATACCCTTTCGGCGTAAATTTAACCGCGTTCGATAGTAAATTTGTAATGACTTGACTGATTCGGGCGGCATCTCCATGAACATAAGTGTTTTCGTCAAAAGACAGCACCGCGTAAAGCCTTACGCCTTTCTCTGCGCATTTTGTTTTAAATACATCCAGGATATCTTCAATTAACGACCGCGCACAAAAGTCGCTATATTTTAGTGAGAATTCGCCATTAATGATGGAAGTGTAATCCAAAACATCGTTTATAAGAGACAATAAGCGGTCTGCGCTATGAAGCGCCACATCCGCTTTACGCATTCGCACATTTTCTTTATTTTCGAACTTGATCGCCTGCAGCATACCGGTAATGCCATTAAGCGGCGTCTTTAATTCGTGGCTTATACGGGATAACAACATGCCACGTTCTTTAGACGCAGCTTCGGCTTCTCTTCTTCTCTCATCCAATTCGAGTCTAAGTTGCACCGACTTGTTTACGTTTTGGCAAGTCCCAAACAAACGAATACACTTTCCTTGCTTCATCTCAGCCATGCCGTGGGTTTCTATCCAAACCGAATTACCTTTGGCGGAGACAAGTTCAAGCGTTGCACTCCACGGTTCACCCGTTGCGACCGTGTGGGAGACAATGCGGTTTATCTCATCTCTATCAAACCCCTCTTTGTAGAAGTTGATAGCTGTTTCTAATGTGGGTACAAAGTCTTCTGAGACTTCGTGAATAAGCCGAGTTTGTGAAGACCAGCTAAGTGCATCAGTGGTCAAATCAACTTCCCATGTGCCTATGTTCGCTACACTTTGTAACTTTTCGTACAACGTGTTTTGATTGGTCTCTGCTTTTTCGAGATGAAACTTATCCAACATCACGCTCAGGCAATCGTCTAACAGCGACAGCTTGTCGAGGTTTACCGACTGTTCCGGGCACGCATTAATAAAGACTAAGCAGACTTGGCTTCCATCTAGGGTATGAACACGGCCTCGAATGTATTTTTCGGCATTAAAATAAGTAGAAAACCATTGTTTAAATGCAGTAGAACACTTAGCGCTGTTTACAGGGAAACAGTTGTCTACAGGCACACAGGTAGAGAAAGAAGGGACCGACTTAAAGTTGGGTGCATACGCCGACGAAGCTTTAACCAATATATTAACTGTCTCTTCGTCCAGCTGTAAAAGTAAACCTTGAAACACGCCAAACGAATCGCAGCCTCGCTGTACCAAACTGGTTAGCGATGCCTTCAACTGGTGTTCCAGTTTCACATTCAAACTCGATTGTTCGTCAAAATAAACCATGGTTCGCTACCCAAGCGTAAAGACCACAAGATTCTTGCCGCCTTGCTCGATTCATGCACAGCGGCCCCGCATTTATAATGATAGCTTGGGATTTGAATACGGGATATTAAACAATAGGCTAGAAATTCTATTTTTATGATGGGAAATTGGGCTGTGGCCTCAGCCCTTGGCTTGGTTTCGCCCTAATTCTTTTGCTTCAAACAGTGAAATGTCAGCGTCTTCTATAAGCGCAGCCACATCGTCTTCAACCACATCCGTAGCTTTCCAAACTGCAAAGCCTGCACTTATTGATACGCGGTTTTCTATCCCTTTACCATGTGGAATTCTTGCATTGGCGACAGCCTCAACAAGCTGATGTGCCACTAGCTTTGTGCCCTGATGGTCGATATAGGGGAGGACAACTAAAAACTCTTCGCCGCCAAAGCGAATAACGGCATCTTTCGGCCGTTTAACCGTGTCCGATACAATTTGCGCCACTTTTTGAAGACAAATATCGCCTTCGAGATGCCCGTACGTATCATTGAAAAGCTTAAAATAATCGATGTCGATCATTATTGCTCCAACTGTACCTTTGTCTCTCGCAACTTGCTTAATAAGTAACGGAATTTCCTTGGTTAAATACATGCGATTGTACAAACCCGTTAGCTGATCGTGAAATGTCATCATTTCAAGGAATTCGGTGCGAAGCTTATTTTGCAGATGTGTTTTGATGCGATGCGTCAACGTAGAAGCGTTAACCGGTTTCATGACAAAGTCTGACGCCCCTACTTCCCAGCACGCATTTTCACTCTCAATATCCATTGTAGACGTAACGAAAATGACAGGGATATGATTCGTTTCAGGCGAGGCTTTTAAGGCTGTGCAAACGTCTAGACCATCAATATCTGGCATATTCATGTCCAGCAGAACTAAATCCGGCAAATTTGCTTTACAGTAAGATATGGCTTCTTCTCCCGACTCGGCTGTAGCACAGGTAAACACCGACTCTAGGATGGATTCAAGCAGCATACGACTCATCGGCTCATCGTCCACAATAAGTACATTACACTCTGCGTAGGGTTTTATTTCATTTCGATTCATCGGGTACTTTTATTGTTACTACACCAAGGTGACCATTCTCGCTTCCGTTGTTTCTGCTTTTACAATATCAAAGTAATAACAACGTTTTACGCAAGTCTAACACCTTACATCCAAATTTGTATCGAAAAGTCAGCTAGTTTGCTTCCAAGTAGGTATGGTTTGAAAGACAAGGTTATAAAGAAGGTCTATCGATAGCGTTCTACACGCAGCCGAGTAAACCTTACGCAACTTGGCAATCATCGATGAACTTTGTGAAGAAATCCGCCATCGCCATAGGGCGACACATAAAATACCCCTGCCCTAAGTGACACCCAAGTGCTTTGAGCGCGGCAAAATGAGATTGGGTCTCTATACCTTCGGCAACAATGGTTAACTCTAAGCTTAATGCTAAATGCACTATTGCCGTTACGATATCATGTGCCTGCTGTTCTTTATCCATATCAATAACGAAAGAGCGATCTATCTTAAGCACATTCAATGGGAACTGACGCAAATAAGAGAGACTTGAATAGCCCGTACCAAAATCATCCAACGCAATAGTAACGCCCAATGAAGCCAAGTCGTTCAGGATATCTCGGGTTTGTACAAAGTCGTGCATTAGGGCTGATTCTGTTACCTCCAATTCTATAGACGACGCGGCGATACCCGCTTCGTTGATAATTTCAGCAACTTCTTTTGCGAAGCCTGGGTTTGAAAGCTGTTTAGCAGCTACGTTTACCGCCACTTTGAAGTCTTGCCCCAATTCGTTGCATTTAGCGACAAAATCACAGCTTTTTTGCAACACTTGCTTTCCTAACTGATGTATTAGTCCAGTCTCTTCTGCCAGTGGGATAAACTCATCAGGTCCAATAACTTTACCATTTTCGTCGAACATTCTGACTAAGCTTTCCGCACTTAATACTGTGCTATCGTCAAAGTTATATTTTGGCTGTAGATAAATGGCGAGACTGTCGTTCTCGATAGCATTTCTAAGCTTTATCTCCATCTCCACACGATGATGCATGGCATGCTGCAGGTCTTTTGAAAAGAAACTGAAAGTGTCTTTGCCTTTTGATTTAGAGCGGTACATCGCTGAGTCTGCATGGCGCATCATCTCTTCCGCATTAACAGCATCTTGGGGATAAAGGCTAATTCCAATGCTTAAGCTAAGTTGATGGGCCTTACCGTCTATATCAATGGGCTCTCTGCCCGCCTGCAAACACGCCATAGCAATACTGTCTGCACTGTAGCCCGAACCAATTTCAGTAAGTAAGCAGGCAAACTCATCGCCACCCACGCGGGCGAGCGTAGCGCTTTCTCCAACAACCTTTGCAAGGCGCTTTGCAATAGACGCAATAATATAGTCGCCGACTTGATGCCCCAGGCTGTCATTGAGATACTTGAAATTGTCGATATCGATTAACAGTAACGCTATGCTTTGCTTAGAGGTAAAACAACGAGTGATAGCCTGAACAACTCTATCGTGCAGCAGAACTCGGTTTGGCAGGCCCGTTAGCTGATCATGATTGGTTAAATGTGTCATTTTCACTGCCATTTCAATGGCTTCTGACACATCTTGGAAAACGATAACCGCGCCAGACAGATGGCCATCCTCATCAATAATCGGTGACGCTGTATCTTCTACCCTGAATACTTGATTGTGTCGGCTTACCAGCGTGGCGTTATAAGACATAGCTACCGGACGCATCACTTCTAGTGCGTAAAGAGCGGGGTTTAAAAGACACTCATTTGTCGAGGCATCTCTTAAATTCATAACCTCATCGATAGGTTTGCCAAGGGCTTCCGTTTCACTATAACCGGTTAACCTTTGCGCTACCGGGTTAATAAACGTTACATCCCCTGCTGCGTTAATTGAAATAACGCCGTCAGCTATAGATTTGAGAGTAATAGCAAGCTGCTTTTTCTCTGCTTCTAATTCGTGATTAACACGAGCAAGCTTCGTTTTTTGGTCCTGAATAGTGAGATGATTTCTCACTCGCATCTGGCACAACCCAATATCAATGGGCTTGGATATAAAGTCTATGGCACCTAACGACAATGCCACATGTTCATTTTCCGGATCGCTATGGGAAGTGACAAAGATTACTGGAATAGCAGCCGTTTCTGGACACGCTTTTAACTGCTTGCAGACCTCAAAGCCAGATAGCTCAGGCATGCTTATATCTAGAACAACCAAATCAGGAAGTTGTGCTTTTATCACCGAAAACGCATTCGCGCTTTGCGAGACCGTAACAACCTTTGCTAGAGATTCTACTGCACTTTCTAATAACAAGAGTGTTGTTGGTTCATCGTCAATGATGACTACTTTCTGTGTCTCATTATCCATGAGAAATACCACACTGTGAAACTAATGACAGAATAAGTATCGCCTGAGATACGTAAAAAAAAATTAGTCTTTCGTCTAGGTTTTGCCGGTTTATGAACCGTTGTATGCTAAGCGGCTGAACTTGCTGTTTTTTGTTTAGAACATTTATTGTACACTGGCATAACGCTTCAACTACGGTGGCACATATGGACACATCTAACTCAAACGATACGCCCACTCGAGAACAATTATGGAACCGCGATGCCGCAATAAGCAGGCTGGGTGGAAATGAGGGGTTATTGAACCGTATTGTTGAAATGTTCCTTGCGCAAATAGAACAAAAACAACAAGCACTTCAAAGTGCAGCGACCGCATTAGATGTTGAAGCCGTTAGATTCAACAGTCATGCTATGAAAGGTGTGTCGGGCGATGTAGGTGCCGATGCCATTCGGGAAAAGGCATCGTCTATTGAAAACAAAGCCAAGCAAGACGATTTAAGCGAAATCGTTCAAGACATCGCAGAATTAGACAGTTTGATTAAGCAAACTATTGCAGCCATGAAATCGTAAAATCACATTAGCTCCTCGCATTAATCGCCAGAAGCTAACTCGACTATCTTCCGCTCCTCGCCTTGCTAGGCTGAAAGAACCTTTTCAACAAGCTGGTTTTTCTGCTCTTGCGGCAAAAAACTTGCCTTAAAGCTATTTGCTACCAACGTACGAATTGTTTTTTCGTCAATACCCAGAGACTGGTGCAACGCTTCAAAATTGTCATTTAGGAAGCCACCAAAATACGTAGGATCATCAGAGTTAACCGTGACCAGAAGCCCAGCATCAAGAAGCTGGACAATATTGTGGTCTTTCATATCATTTATCACACACAGCTTGAGGTTACTTAACGGACAAACAGTAAGTGGAATTTGTCTTTCTTTCAAGAGATCCATAAGCGCCTCGTCTTCTTGGCAGCGCACACCGTGGTCAATACGATCGACGTCCAATAGCTCGATGGCTTCCCAAATGTAAGATGCCGGTCCTTCTTCTCCAGCATGGGCGACAATTTTAAATCCCAGAGCTTTGGCTTTTTTGAATACGCGTTCGAATTTTGACGGCGGATGACCAAGTTCGGAGCTATCTAACCCTACCGCTGTAATGTGCTCGTAATAAGGCTCTGCTGCAGAAAGCGTATCGAAGGCAGCATCTTCTGGCAAATGGCGAAGGAAAGACATGATTAAATAGCTACTGATACCGTATTCATCTTTTGCTTTTTCCATCGCCTTCAAAAAGCCTGGCATGAAAATATCGAAACCTATGTCACGCTCTGTATGGGTTTGCGGATCAAACATAATTTCTGTGTGGACGATATTGTCCTCATGACACCGCGTTAAGTATTCCCACATTAAAGCAAAGAAATCATCCTCATCGCGAAGCACGCCCGCCCCTGCATAATATAAGTCAAGGAAGCTTTGTAGATCTTCAAAGTTATACGCCGCTTCTATCTCTTCCACGCTAGCATAAGGAAGTGATACACTGTGCTTTTCAGCTAGGCGCCACATAAGTTCAGGCGTTAAGCTACCTTCTATATGCAGATGCAGTTCGGCCTTTGGAATGTTTTTAATTATTGATGACAGCGACATGGCCCCTCACTTATTTGCACCACAACAATGCAATGGCATTTAATTGGTGCGTAATAGTTTATCTTTAATGCTATCTGTAAACGAGTTCTATTGCTCATTTAGGTTTTCTTTGCGGTTTTTTTGACTTCATCTATGTTGATTACTAACCGTTTGGCTGGCTTTGTGCTGCCTGGCTAGTGACCTTGAGTCACGCAATGTCTATTAATTAGTCATTGTACTGAAAAGTAAGTTAGCACAAAACACACCAACAAGTTGACTAATTGGTCAGTTTATTGCTTTCAACGCACAAAACACACAATGAAATACTAACAGAGAACTCTTGATGTCCAACAACGTAATCGAACGGCTATTTAAGCTGCAGGAACACGGAACAACAGTAAGAACAGAGATCATTGCAGGACTTACTACGTTCGCAGCCATGTCTTATATACTCGTGGTGAACCCAGGTATTCTTGGGTTAAGTGGCATGCCCGTAGAGGGCCTAATTACAGTGACAGCAATAGCGGCGTGTATTGGCACTTTAATGATGGCGCTAATGACTAACTACCCTATTGCGTTGGCACCAGGTATGGGCTTGAACGCCTTTTTCGCGTTTACCATTTGTCTTGGTCGTGAAATCCCATGGGAAGCAGCGCTTGGAATTGTTTTCTGGAACGGCATTCTCTTTTTACTCCTCTCTCTTACCGGAGTTCGAACCAAAATAGCCGAGTCTATACCTCCTTCTCTTAAAATCGGCGTGCAGTGTGGCATAGGTTTGTTCATTGCCTTTATCGGCCTTAAAAATGCTGGGCTGATTGTTGATAATCCTGCAACCTTCGTACAGCTTGGCGACCTTTCTGAGCCAGCAGTAATGTTAGCTCTCATCGGCATTATTTTTACTATTGTTCTTATGGTGAAACGCGTTACAGGCGCTATCTTAATCTCTATCGTAACACTCACCTTAATTGGTGCTTTTATCCCCACTGAAAACGGTACCTTAACTGCAACGCCTTCTGCTGTAGTTGGCATGCCAGAATCTATTTCAAACACTTTTATGGCAATGGACTTTTGGTACCCAATTGATCACCTTGCTGAAACGTGGGACCTCATTTTCGCACTTATGTTTGTGAACATGTTCGATACCATTGGCACCTTAATCGGCGTATCTCGAAAAGCCAATCTACTTACTCCCGAAGGCAAGCTACCGAAAATTGGCTCAGCAATGACAGCCGATGCATCAGCGAGTATTGCTGGCGCATTAGTGGGTACATCTCCAGTAACTAGCTATGTGGAGTCCGCTACGGGCGTATCGGCGGGCGGCAGAACCGGGCTTACCGCAGTAGTGGTTTCTGTCTGCTTCTTACTCTCGCTATTTTTAACACCGCTAATGAAAGTTATCCCGCTAATGGCCACTACGCCAGCGCTATTGATGGTAGGTATTTTAATGATGGAATCGATTCGACAGGTTGATTTCGACGACTTAGGTGCGTTAGCCACTGCTTCTGTTGCACTTATCGCCATGCCGCTCACATTCAGCATTAGCGAAGGCATTGCCCTTGGTTTTATTACTTATGTTGGCATTAAGGTAGGTACGGGAAAATTTAAAGAAGTAACACCGCTCACTTATGCACTGGCGATTGTTTTCTTATTACGATACTTATTGGATTTAAAATAATTCAACGGCGCTTATTGCGTGCCTGTAAGTTAACGCTTTAGATACAAAAAAGGTGGCTTTCAACGCCACCTTTCTTATTAAACTAGGCAAGTGAAAAAGATATACGTTTACTTCAATCCATCGTAAGTGAAGGTAACGGCTTTATCACCCATAAATACGATTTTAACGTGCTTACTGTCTTCATTGCCCCATGTACATGCCATGGTACCCATTGTTTTTCCGCAGTTGTCAGCTGAACCCAGAATTGCTTCAACTTCGTCCTGAGACATACCCATTTCTAATTTATCGTAGTTTTCTTTAGTCAGCTTTGAGCATGCTGTCAGCGCTAGCGCCCCAAGGGCAATAATGGCTAGTTTTGTTTTCATGGTTTTGTCCTTTATTAAGTGAAGGCGATAGCGCTCCATTTGTTTCACTTTCGTCTCTTCACTTTACTGTACTTCAAATATAGTAGGCGTACTGTAAACGCTACGTACGCGGCTTGTCACCACCATCTTTAGGATGAAGCTCCAACCAGTGACGGGCAATTTGCTCTCGTGTCGCTAGCCATACTTTATCATGAGACTTAACGTACTCGATAAAGCGCTTAAGTGCGGCGAGTCGAGCAGGCCGTCCTATTATGCGATTATGAAGGCCGATAGATAGCATCTTAGGCGCTTCTTCTCCTTCTTCATACAACACGTCAAACGCATCTTTTAGGTAGGTGAAAAACTGTTCCCCACTGTTGAAGCCCTGAGGCGTGGCAAAGCGCATATCATTGGTGTCTAATGTGTACGGCACCATCAATAACGGCTTGCTGTAATGGCAGTCGTAGTAAGGTAAGTCGTCAGCATATGAATCGGCGCAATATAAGATATCGTCGCGCTCTGCAATCAACTTCAGCGTATTCGGACTCGTTCTTCCTGTATACCAACCTACAGGTTTACTGCCCGTTAACTGTTCATGAAGAATAATCGCCTCATCAATTTGTTTACGCTCTTGCTCTTCGTCCATGTCTTGATAATGCACCCAGCGCATGGCGTGGCTGGCAATTTCCCAACCTGAATCCATCATGGCTTTTACGGCGTCAGGGTGTCGTTGCATAGCCATAGTGACGCCAAACACAGTAACGGGAATGTCGTATTTATTAAGCAAACGGTGTAAACGCCAAAACCCTGCACGACTGCCGTATTCGTAAATAGACTCCATGCTGAGGTGGCGATCTTTATACGCTTGTGCGCCGATAATTTCCGATAGGAATATTTCTGACGCCTCGTCACCATGAAGCACGCAATTTTCGCCACCTTCCTCGTAATTTAATACGAACTGAATCGCGATTTTTGCGTCGCCCGGCCACTTTGCGTGAGGTACATGTTGACCGTAACCAACCAGATCACGAGGGTAAACAGACTCTGTCATGCTACACCTCGAAGTTTTCTGGCACAGATAACCCACAGCCACCGAGCACGAGTTTTACCACTTGTTTTGTAGCGTCTTCAAAATCTGATTTTGTCATCTTTTTACCGCGTAGACGGGTTATTTGCGCAGAGAAGTCAGCATAGTGCTGGGTACTCGCCCATATTGTGTAAAGCAAGTATTCCCCTTCAACAGGTGGCAGTTTGCCGGCCTTTACCCATGCATCAATAACCGCAAGTCGCCCTTTCATCCAAAGCGCATGCTCTTCATCAAAGTAGCCACTTAAGTTTTGTGCACCATTGATAATTTCCATCGCAAAGATCTTAGAGGCCATTGGATGCGTTCGCGACACTTCCATTTTCTCGGCGATATAATTGGCGAGTACCTCGGCAGGATCATCTTCTACTGTGGCTTTATCAAAACGTGAGTTCCACAGCGAGAGGGTTTCTTCTAGTACCGCTACGTAGAGCTCTTGTTTTGTTTTGAAATAATACAAAACGTTAGTCTTAGGAAGTCCTGCTTCATCAGCAATTTTTTGTACTGCTGTGCCTTTGAAGCCAAACTGTGCAAAACATTTTTCAGCGGCTTGGAGTATTTTTCTTCTGTTCATAGCGCCAACGCCAGCGTCAGCACTTTTTACCTTCATCATTATTATTAAAATTCCTTTGCAATCTACTTTGCAAGCGCACGGGCAGTATAAATGCTGCATGCCTTTTCGATAGGTTAGCATTTATTGCCGACGAGTTGCTATGCTCTTATAGATCATACATACCCTATGCAGGGAGTGTTAACCATACTAAAACACGAATTACGCGAATAGTTCAAAACCTTGCACGAATCTTGCCTTATTCTTTATTAACAAATCGACGTAGTGCTTAGCAAAAGAAAAATAGAAAGGTATCACTTCTTTTTTTCCAATCAAATTTGCGCAAAATCATGGCCTTTTAGAACTCGGCCTTTTTTTATAAGCAATAAATTGACCAAATGGTCTACTTTTATTGAAAAAATACAGCTATATTAATGAATACAAGAATGAATATAACAAGAAGGTGTGAGTATGATTCGCTTTCTAATAAATAACGATGTCGTTGAATTAAATGAAGCGCGGGCCGACCTCACCCTTCTACAATTTATTCGCGA
>NZ_JAFLMX010000118.1:0-11851 GCF_017849675.1 Alteromonas sp. AO-Serp | reverse complement strand
CTAGTACGTTATCACCAACTACGATGTCGGTTGGACAGTTACCTGACATATCACCGGTTAAATCACCAACTAGTAGTAGTTGATACCCTTCACCCTCTTCAATCACTCCGTCGCCGTTGCGATCTGCTGGATCAATACCACCGTCGTTCACACCACCACGATTGTGCGGGTTACGGAAGTAGAAACCACCTTCAACTTCACGCTCGGCATAGTTACCAAACATGTAAGCTTCTGAGGTAGCAGAAAGCTCAATACCTGCATTAGCGAAAAGCTTAATGTCGTGTTTGATTTCAGGTGAACCCCAAATTTGCGCAGGATCTGCTACAAAGGTGTTCCCTGCCGCTATCAATGCAGCAGCGTCGGCACGCTGTACACTTCGAGATGTGTCATCTGCAGTACGGTATTCAGCTGAAAGGTTAATAAAGCCTTTATCAGATAGAGGAAGACCTACGTTACCCGACATCTGAATCATGTCGCCGTCGCCTTCGTAGAAAGAGCCGTAACGGGCTTCAAACGAACCACCTTCTGATGCATCGTTAAGTACGAAGTTAATTACACCCGCAATCGCATCAGAACCGTATTGTGCTGCTGCACCATCACGAAGTACTTCCACCTGCTTTAATGCCGCTGCTGGGATAACAGAAATATCAGGACCTTGTGCACCGTCAGAAAGACCACCACCAAGGAAAGTGATAACCGCAGAACGGTGACGACGTTTACCATTTACAAGCACAAGCGTGTGGTCTGATGCCATACCGCGAAGGTTAGCAGGACGAACAAGCGTTGAAGCATCGTTGATCGGCTGGTCGTTTACGTTAAAAGACGGAACAACAGTCTGCATCATAGATACCATATCAGTGGCACCCTGCTGCTTAAACTCTTCGTCAGAAATAATATCAATTGGCACCGCTGAGTCAGCGACCGAGCGAGGCGCTGCACGTGAACCAACTACCGCAATTTGTTCAAAATCTTCGGCCTTAGCACTCTCTTCAGCTTCTTGCGCATAAACAGGTGCAGCGGCCATTACTGAAAACGCAGCTGATGCAGCTAATACGCCACGCACGTTTTTGGTCAATAAAGACAAGGTTGTATTCATGGTGGTTTCCCGGAGTTTCTCTAAGACACCTTCAGCGTTTTAAACACATTAAAAAAATGCTCAGAGTAGTTGTTATTTTTTACCTTCAACACTGACTCATTTGCGGTCAGATGGTGTTTTTTATAGAACGCAAGATATTAAAAAACAAACCTTTTTCGACAAAATAAAAATATTTTTTCACTCCGTAGAGGATTTTAATTTCTGACCTGTCTATATAATTTTTACGGGAATAAAAGTGCGGGATTTTTGGCGGGTTTTAATAAAAAAAGCCGACTATAAGCCGGCTTTTAAATCGTTTTTTACAAACCTAAAGATTTGTACATGGAAACAAGATTTACTCTGCTTCTTTGTACTTTGCAGCCGTTTCTTTAATAAGCGGTTGAAGCTCGTTTTGTTGGAACATTTCAATAATGATATCGCAACCGCCTACAAGCTCACCTTCAACCCATAGTTGCGGGAATGTCGGCCAGTTTGCATATTTTGGTAGTTCTGCGCGGATGTCTGGGTTTTGAAGAATATCTACATAAGCAAATGGTTCGCCACATGACATCAACGCTTGCGATGCTTGTGAAGAAAAGCCACAGCTAGGTAGTTTAGGAGAACCCTTCATATACAACAAAATTGGGTTTTCTTCGATTTGCTGCTTGATTCTATCTAGCGTTGATTGATTTTCAGTATTATCCATTTGATTCCTCTGAGCACAAAAGTGTATTCCCGGTTAGATGGGAATGCATGAATGATTTATCAAGGGAAAGGGTATCATAATTTTATGTTTAATTACCCATAGCTGAATTGATCTTTTCAACCTCTGAATCGTTATCTACCCATACATTGCAATACAAATTAGTGTCACATTTTAACTTTTGAAAAAAAATTCACATTTTTGTCATTGAGTTATAGGACTTTATCCCCACATTTGGGATATGCTTTAGCGTCTAAAGCAGTATATTGAACATAGAATTAATATGCACTTATTGAACAGGCGAAGATAAGTGGGCTTTAGACTACAATACTAAACCAACATGGAGACCGTCATGGCTTTTGAATTACCAGCATTACCATACGAACAAAATGCACTAGAACCGCATATTTCTGCTGAAACGCTTGAGTACCACTATGGCAAGCACCACGCTACTTATGTAACTAAGCTTAACGGCCTAGTTGAAGGTACTGACATGGAAAACAAAAGCCTAGAAGAAATCATCAAATCTTCTGACGGCGGTGTTTTCAATAACGCAGCGCAGGTATGGAACCACACGTTCTACTGGCACTGTCTAAGCCCGAATGGCGGCGGTGAGCCAACAGGCGCGCTAGCAGAAGCTATCAACGCGAAATGGGGCTCATTTGCAGACTTCCAAGCAGCATTTAACGATAAAGCGGTTAACAACTTCGGTTCAAGCTGGACGTGGTTAGTTAAAACTGCAGACGGCAGCCTAGATATCGTTAACACAAGCAACGCGCAAACGCCTATTTCTGGCGACGACCTTACGCCAGTGCTTACTGTTGACCTTTGGGAACACGCTTACTACATCGACTACCGCAATGCGCGTCCTAAGTACCTAGAAAATTTCTGGGCGCTGGTTAACTGGGAATTCGCAAGCAGCAACTTTGCATAAGCCAAAGACTGAAGCGTTAAGCGCCTTGCGCTCTTAACAGCGTAAAGTATCAGTTATAAAAAGCCCCGCTTCCAAGCGGGGCTTTTTTTATGCACTGTTGTTCATTAAGTGACACTAAATTCTTATTAAAGTTGCATTTTTCATTAGACGAAAAGATTAAAAACTATACACAATAATTACTATCGTTTTCCCAAATACCTACTAAGCTGAAATTACGGGGTTCCGTATTTAAGGGGTATTCATGGGTATTTTTGAACACTATCAAAGTCGCTATGAAGAGCGAAAACAGGAAGAGTTCACCATTGGGGAGTTCCTTGAAATTTGTAAAGAGGATCAAACCGCTTATGCAAATGCAGCAGAACGTTTGCTACAAGCTATTGGTGAGCCTGAATTAATCGACACTGCCAACGACCCGGCACTTAGCCGCATTTTCTCAAACCGCGTTATTTCTCGTTATCCAGCTTTTTCAGAATTCTATGGCATGGAAGAAGCCATAGAACAAATCGTTTCTTACCTTAAACACGCCGCACAAGGTCTTGAAGAGAAGAAACAAATTCTCTATTTGCTCGGCCCAGTGGGTGGCGGTAAATCGTCTCTGGCAGAGAGACTTAAAGAACTTATGCAGCACGTACCTATTTACATGCTGAAAGGCTCGCCTGTTAACGACCATCCATTCTGTCTGTTTGATGTCAAAGAAGATGGCGACATTTTACAAAAAGAGTACGGCATTCCTAAGCGCTACTTAAAAACCATTATGTCGCCGTGGGCACGCAAACGCCTGCATGAATTCAATGGCGATATTACCCAGTTCAAGGTGGTTCGCGTTTATCCATCAGTGCTCGACCAGGTGGGTATCGCTAAAACCGAACCCGGTGACGAAAACAACCAAGATATTTCATCTTTGGTGGGTAAAGTTGATATTCGCCGCTTAGAACAATATGCACAAAACGACCCTGATGCTTACAGTTATTCAGGTTCACTATGTAAGGCCAATCAGGGCTTAATGGAATTTGTGGAGATGTTCAAAGCACCGATTAAAGTGCTGCATCCACTTTTAACTGCTACACAAGAGGGTAACTACAACCCAACAGAGGGCTTCTCTGCGCTTCCCTTCGATGGGCTTATACTTGCGCATTCAAACGAATCTGAGTGGCAATCGTTTAGAAACAATAAGAATAACGAAGCCTTCCTAGACCGTGTCTATATAGTAAAAGTACCGTACTGTTTGCGAGTACGTGAAGAAATTAAGATCTACAAAAAGTTACTAGACAGCAGCGAGCTTAACGGCGCGCCCTGTGCGCCAGACACGCTAGAGTGTTTAGCGCAGTTTACTGTGTTATCGCGCTTGAAAGAGCCAGAGAACTCCAGTCTATTTTCTAAAATGCGCGTGTATGATGGCGAGAGCCTGAAAGACACCGACCCGAAAGCCAAGTCTTATCAAGAGTACCGCGACTACGCCGGTGTCGATGAAGGCATGGAGGGGTTATCCACCCGCTTTGCATTTAAGATTCTCTCCAGGGTTTTTAACTTCGATCATCAAGAAGTGGCGGCAAACCCAGTCCATTTGTTTTATGTACTGGAGCGTCAAATTGAACGGGAGCAGTTCCCTCAAGAAACCGCTGATAAGTATTTGGAGTTTTTGAAAGGCTACCTCATTCCTCGCTACGTGGAATTCATTGGTAAAGAGATTCAAACGGCTTACTTAGAATCGTATTCTGAATATGGGCAAAACCTGTTTGACCGCTATGTAACCTATGCTGATTTCTGGATCCAAGACCAAGAGTATCGCGACCCAGAAACCGGACAGCTGTTCGACAGAGCGTCACTGAATGCTGAGTTAGAAAAAACAGAGAAGCCTGCAGGAATAAGTAATCCGAAAGACTTCCGTAACGAAATCGTTAACTTTGTTTTGAGAGCCCGTGCAAATAACGGCGGCAAAAACCCAGCATGGACCAGTTACGAGAAACTTCGCACCGTGATTGAGAAGAAAATGTTCTCTAACACGGAAGACTTACTGCCGGTTATTTCTTTTAACACCAAAGGCTCTGCAGAGGAGCAGAAAAAACACGACGACTTTGTAAATCGTATGACCGAGAAGGGATATACGCAAAAACAAGTTCGGTTGCTGTGTGAATGGTACCTGCGCGTACGTAAAGCGTCTTAGCGCTAAACGCATGTGGTGCTGAAGCGCGTGTAATGCGTGCTTCAGCACGGGTATTTGTAGTTCACAACAAGACAAGCAGGTGTGTATGGCGCATTTTATTGACCGAAGGTTAAACAGCAAAGGTAAGAGTACGGTAAACCGCCAGCGCTTTATAAAGCGTTACAAACAGCAGATAAAGCGCGCTGTTTCTGATGCAGTGGGTAAACGTTCTGTTACCGATTTAGATTCTGGCGAGCAAATTAGCATTCCAGCCAGAGATATCTCTGAACCTATTTTTCATACCGGCCGCGGCGGCAGTAGAGATATTGTCCACCCTGGCAACGACCAATTCACGGCGGGTGATAAAATTGATAGACCGCCAGGTGGCGGTGGCAAGGGCGCAGGCGAAGGCGACGCCAGCAATGAAGGCGAAGGCCAAGATGAGTTCGTATTTTCAATATCCAAAGACGAATATTTAGACCTACTTTTTGAAGATTTAGCGCTTCCCAATTTAAAGAAAAATCAATTTGATAAAGTCACCCAATACGAAACCTATCGCGCAGGTTATCAGACCGATGGCGTGCCAAGTAATTTAGATATTGTTCGCTCACTCAAAGGCTCTGTGGCAAGGCGTATTGCCTTAAGCGGAAGTGATAGAAAGAAACTGAGAGAGCTTGAAGAAAAACTTGCACTGCTTATAGAAGACAAGCACGACAATACGTTAGCCATAAATGCATTAAAAGAAGAAATTGAAGCACTTAAAGCCAAAATAGCCCGAGTGCCTTTTATTGATACTTTCGATTTGCGCTTTAAGAACTATGACAAGCGTCCGCTTCCCTCAAGCAAAGCCGTAATGTTTTGCTTAATGGATGTATCTGGCTCTATGGACCAAGCCACCAAAGACATGGCTAAACGGTTTTATATCTTGCTGTATCTCTTTTTGACGCGAACCTACGAAAATGTAGACGTGGTGTACATTCGTCATCACACGCAAGCAAAGGAAGTAGACGAGCACGAGTTTTTCTACTCTCAAGAAACCGGCGGCACTATTGTTTCAAGTGCATTGAAGCTAATGGATGAAGTCGTTCGCGAGCGCTACAGCGATGGAAATTGGAATATCTATGCTGCACAAGCGTCAGATGGCGATAACTGGGCTGATGACTCGCCACAGTGTCGTGACTTGCTTACCGCTAAACTGCTACCCGCAACCCGTTACTATGCCTATATAGAGATAACCGAGAGGCAGCACCAAAGTTTGTGGCGAGAATACGAGAAAGTGGCCGCCACTCACGACAACTTTGTATGTAAGCACATACAAACACAGGCTGACATCTATCCTGTGTTCAGAGAGCTATTCAAACGCTCTGAACAAGATGCGCAGCAAGGAGCCTAATATGACAACCGACGCTATGGCAAAAGAAAACAGCAAGCCTGAAACATCAAAACGCCACTTATTAAGCGATGGGCCCGACTGGACGTTTCCACTTATCGAAGAGTATGAGCAACATATCGATCGCATCGCCAAAAAATTTAAGTTAGACACCTATCCCAATCAAATTGAGGTGATCACCGCAGAGCAGATGATGGATGCTTACGCCAGCATCGGCATGCCGCTTAACTACACGCACTGGAGCTTTGGCAAAAAGTTTATTCAAACTGAGCAACAATACCGTCGTGGACAAATGGGGCTGGCTTACGAAATCGTCATTAACTCTGACCCCTGCATTGCGTATTTAATGGAAGAGAACACCATTACCATGCAAGCGCTCGTTATGGCACATGCGTGCTACGGTCACAACTCATTCTTCAAAGGCAACTACTTATTTAAAACCTGGACCGATGCCAGCTCTATCATCGACTACCTGGTCTTTGCTAAAAACTACATTGCTAAATGCGAACAAAAATATGGATTTGATGAAGTCGAAAATATGCTCGACTCGTGCCACGCGCTAATGAATTACGGCGTTGACCGATACAAACGCCCGCAGAAAATTTCGTTACAAGAAGAGAAAAACAGACAAGAAGAGCGCGAGGCCTACCTGCAATCGCAAGTGAACGAGCTTTGGCGCACCCTGCCAAATAGCCCGCATAGCAAACACAAAGAAAAAATTCGTTTTCCACAAGAACCGCAAGAAAACCTGCTTTATTTTATTGAAAAAAACGCACCTTTACTTGAACCTTGGCAACGTGAAATTGTGCGTATTGTACGGAAAGTTTCGCAGTATTTTTATCCGCAAAAACAAACCCAAGTAATGAATGAAGGATGGGCCTGTTTTTGGCACTACCACATTCTAAATGAGATGTATGACGAGGGTTTGGTCAGCGACCGCTTCATGATGGAGTTTTTGCACAGTCATTCAAGCGTCGTTATGCAGCCAGAGTACAACAGCCCTTATTACTCTGGCATCAATCCGTATGCGTTAGGCTTTTCCATGTTCATGGATATTAAACGGGTGTGTCAGTCTCCCACTGAAGAAGACTATAAATATCTTCCAAGTATTGCGGGAAAAGACTGGCTTGAGACCGTGCATTTCGCCATGGAAAATTTTAAAGACGAAAGTTTTATCAGTCAGTTTTTATCGCCTAAAGTTATTCGCGACTTTAAGTTATTCGCCCTTGAAGATGACACCACCAAGCCCTTTATTGCGGTGAGCGCTATTCATGACGAAATGGGTTATCAAATTATTAAAGAGAAGCTGTCTGCTCAATACAATTTGAGTAATTTAGAACCCAACATTCAGGTACATAACGTTGATGTAAGAGGCGACCGTTCGCTTACTCTTCGCTATATTCCTCAGCGAGGAATTCCGCTAGGCGATTCAAAAGATGAAGTTATGCGCCACCTGCACAGGCTGTGGAAATTTGATGTACGTTTAGAGCAAGACAATGGTGATGATGGTATTGACGTGATATCAGAGTGTAAACGTGCACCGCAGGCGTAAGCCTGCGGTCAGCCATCAGAACAAGATTTTAAGCCGCCTTTGCACTTTCCATTTCTTTTCTGGAACACAGTAGCAGTGACAGTGCGCCTATTGCTGCAAAAACTGCTGCGGTAACGAACGTCTCATAAGCGTTAGTGCCTTGCTGCCACTGCTGCCCTGCCAAGTAGTTTCCAAATGCGCCACCTAATCCAAACGCTATACTGATGTATACCGCTTGCCCTCGGCTTTGATACGCCTTCGGCAGGAACTGGTGGATAAAATGCACCGATACTGCATGCGTTAAACCAAAGCTTAACGCATGAATAAGCTGACTCAACACAATCACCATAAAGGTATCAGCGAATGCCGCCATGACATACCAGCGAAGCCCTGTCAGTGCGATGCTCACAAACAATAAATTCCACACGCCAAACTGGCTAATCAGACGGCGGGCAATAAGAAATATCCCCACCTCGGCAAGTACCCCAAGCGCGATAAAGATGCCAGTTTGTTGGCCGCTGTAATCAAGGTCGCGCATGTAAAGTGCGAAAAATCCGTAATACGCACCAAAGCTAATTTGCAAGCACGCTGAAGCGAATATAAAGATGGCGAAAGGTTTTTGTTTGGCGTATTTCCAAATACTTCCCGCCGTAGACGTTTCAGGTGCAGCTTCTTTGGGCGCACGTATGAACAAGGTACTGATGAACAGTAACGCGAGTACGCCAATACTGGCGAGCACTGGCGTGTCGGTAGAAAAAATATCTAGGGCTTTACCCACACCTACCGTCAAACAAATAAAGCCAACGCTCCCCCATAGCCTTACCTGCCCATACGTGGCATTGGTTTTCGCCACCGTGTTCATCGTGATAACTTCAAGTTGAGGCAACACCGCTGTCCAGAACATCATCATTAACCCGAAAGCCAACGTAAGCCCCCAAAAACTGGTGAAGTAAAACACCGAACTAAAAGTCAGTACAGTGAGCAAGCAGCCTAAACGCATTACGCCAATGGCATTACCCGTTTTATCGGCCACGCCAGCCCACAAGCCTGGCCCTAAAATACGCGCTAGCGTTATAACAGCAAAAAGTTCACCGATTTCGGCAGAAGAAAATCTCCGCCCATCAAGGAAGATACCTAAATAAGGCACAAGCACGCCAAGCTGACCGAAGTAAAGCCAGTAGGTGATAGCAAGAATAAAGAGGCCGGTTTTGCTGCTTGCTGGGCTCGCCGCAGTATTGTTGGCATCGTTTAGGCCATTTGGTGACAATTCACATCTCCATATGCAAAAACGCCACTAGCGCAGAACCGGCAGTGGCGAATGATAAAATTAATTAGCGCAACATGCGCTCATGCTGCGTGTATCTTTAATCCGCGTTAACGTCGCAGTCTTGGCATTGCGGTCTTGCGATTTAAAAAACTGCTATGCCTGACCCGCAATTGGTTTCGTGGTCGACTGCACACCGGCATTTTGAGCGCGGTGGCGCAGCAGATGATCCATCAATACCAGTGCCAGCATGGCTTCGGCAATAGGTACAGCACGGATACCCACACACGGGTCGTGACGACCTTTGGTGACGATATCGATTTCCTCATTGTCTTTATTGATAGTTTTACCGGGAACCGAAATACTTGAGGTCGGCTTAAGCGCCATGTGTACTTCAATATCCTGACCGGTAGAGATGCCGCCTAGCACGCCACCTGCATGATTAGATGTGAATCCTTCGGGAGTAAGCGTATCGCGGTGTTCACTGCCTTTTTGATTAATAACATCAAAACCATCACCAATTTCCACGCCTTTCACTGCGTTAATTCCCATCATGGCGTGGGCGATTTCAGCATCTAGCCTATCGAAAACAGGCTCGCCTAGGCCTACAGGCACATTCTTCGCAACAACCGATACTTTCGCGCCAATGCTGTCGCCTGACTTTTTAAGGTCTCGCATGTACTCGTCCAGCGCGTCTAGCTTAGACTCATCAGGACAGAAAAACGGGTTAGTGTTGGTTACGCTGTGATCAACCTTATCTACTGTTACCGGCCCAAGCTGAGACAAATAGCCTAATACCTCAATACCGTGCACTTCTTTAAGGTACTTTTTCGCAATACCACCTGCAGCTACGCGAATAGCCGTTTCACGTGCAGACGAACGCCCACCACCGCGGTAGTCACGGCTTCCGTACTTTTGATCGTAGGTATAGTCAGCGTGGCCTGGACGAAAGCGGTCCTTGATATTGCCGTAATCTTGGCTTCGCTGATCTTTATTTTTAATCAATAAACCAATACTGGTGCCAGTAGTTTTACCTTCAAATACGCCAGATAAAATTTGTACTTCATCGTCTTCTCTTCGCGCCGTAGTATAACGAGAGGTGCCGGGCTTACGTCTGTCTAAATCAACCTGAAGATCTTCTTCTGTGATCTCAAGTCCTGGAGGGCAACCGTCTACCACACCGCCAATTGCAATGCCGTGGCTTTCACCAAACGTGGTTACAGTGAAAAGTTTTCCGAAGCTGTTACCTGACATAATTAACTGTTAATCCTTACTACTAAAATACTGTACTAATGTGTTTTTCTGAATTGCGAAAATACCTGAACCGCCATTTTCGAACTCAAGCCAAATGACTTCTAAGCCAGGGAACCTTTCGCTCATGTGCACTTCGCTATTTCCAACTTCAACGAATAACCAGCCACCGTCATTAAGGTAAGTTGGCGCCTCTTTAAGCATGATATCAACCAGTTCCAGACCGTCTTCACCTGCGGCAAGGGCAAGCTCAGGCTCGTGGTGATACTCTTCAGGCAAGTCAGCCATGTCCTCTGCGTCAACATAAGGCGGATTAGACACGATAAGGTCGTATTTCTGCCCTTCTAAACTTGAAAACAGGTTAGACTGAATGGGATAAACACGGTGACTAAGACCATGCTCCTGAATATTGATATCGGCCACTTCCAATGCATCTGTGCTGATATCAACGGCATCTACCTGCGCCTCTGGGTATGCATGAGCAAGCGCAATAGCAATACACGCGCCGCCCGTGCACATATCAAGAATACTGTTAGGCGTAGATTCTACAAATGGCGCAAACTCTTTTTGAATAAGTTCAGCAAATGGAGAGCGAGGAATGAGCACTCGCTCGTCTACGTAGAACGGCATACCGCAGAACCAGGCTTCGTTTGTGATATAAGGCAATGGCATGCGAGTTTGCACGCGCTTTAAAACAAGCTCTGCAATCTTCTCTCGCTCGCTTTTCGTTAAGCGAGACGTCATTACGCTGTCCCCAACTTGCTCCAATATAGGATGAGGCAAATGTAAGGCTTGCATAACTAGGCTTGTCGCTTCATCCCATGCATTGTCAGTACCATGACCAAAGTACAAGGCCGCATCGTTAAAACGGCTGGTTGCCCATCGTGTCATATCTAACAGGGTATGCAGATCTTCAATGGCTTCTTCAAGGTAAAACTTATCGGTCATGGCGTTTGGGTACATCAAAAATTTTAAAGCTGGTATCATACCCAAACTTCATACCGATTCACATAATTAACTACGTACCGAATCTTTCTATTCGTTATAATTTAGGCGTTTTGAATCGTTAAACTCGAGTGTATTTACCCAAGCTGTTGTTGATGAAAACCTTTAAAAAAGAACTCAAAGCATTAAAGAAGCAACTTTCTGAACCTCATCGCCATAAAAGTCAGGCGAGACAGGAAGGCGCCCGTAATGGAAATATGTCTACGAATACCGAGGAAGAGACCTTTTCATTTGCCGATGCAATGCAGGGAGTGACGCCTTTATCACAAGATAAAGTTGAGCCCGATAAGCAAGTTGAGTTATTTAAGAAGTCACAGCAGGTAAAAGGTAAACATCTAAAACACAGTAAGCAATTAGCGGCAAGCTTCGACTTTTCTGATATGTATCAGGCAGCACTGCCTCAGGAAGGGCCAATGCGTTTTTGTCAGGAAGGTGAGTCGACGCATATTTTAAAGCAGTTACGCCGCGGCGACTACTCGCCAGAAATGACCTTAGATTTACATGGCCTTACCCGCGAGATGGCGAAAGCCGAGCTTGCCGCACTTATTCACACGG
>NZ_JAFLMX010000289.1:0-3465 GCF_017849675.1 Alteromonas sp. AO-Serp | reverse complement strand
TCCATGCCAAGCATATCCACAACTAGATTATTATAACCAAAGCAGCTACCGCGCTCACAAAGAATAACCTTATCGTTACCCGCTTCGCCTAGTTTCCCAATAATGTGACGCATTTCATGTGGTGCTAAAAATTGGGGCTTTTTCACATTGATAACGCTACCAGTCTTTGCCATTGCAACCACAAGGTCGGCTTGGCGCGCTAAGAAAGCGGGCAACTGAATAACATCTACTACTTCGGCAACGGGAGCCGCTTGGTGAGGCTCGTGCACATCAGTGATAAGTGGAACGTTAAAGGTCGACTTAATTTCTTCGAAAATACGCAGCCCCTCTTCCATTCCAGGCCCGCGGTACGAGGTAACCGATGAACGGTTCGCTTTATCAAATGATGCTTTGAAAACGTAAGGAATATTTAGCTTTTGCGTAACTTCAACGTAATGCTCTGCGATACGCATAGCGAGATCGCGAGACTCAAGTACATTCATTCCACCAAACAAAACGAAAGGCAAGTGGTTGGCAACGTCAACGTTACCCACATTAATAATCTGTTGAGATTCAGACATTATCTATTTCCAATTAAATCTTAAAAAAGAGGTTGTTTGGTTACAGCAACCATAGCCGTTGCCATAAGCACAACAAGCGCTGCTACGAAAAAGCTCCATTTGCCTAACGCTGTTTTGGCTTTTTTCAATGCAAACAATCCAAACACTATGTACAGCACCACGCCCACAACTTTAAATGTGAGCCATGCATTAACTAAAGGATATTGAGACAAAATAATGCATAGCCAAATTGCGCTGGCTAATAGCACGGTATCAATGATATGAGGGAGAATTTTAACCCATTTTTTGCTAAGTGCTGTAGCGTCGAATTGACTCCATATAAAGCGAAAGACAAAAAATAATATGCTCAAGCCAACGGCGGTCATGTGAAGGTGTTTAGCCATCATGTACATAATGTGTTCCTGTTCTTATTAGATAGTAAGGCTGCTTCTGGTTACTTTAACACAGGTGTTAATTGAGCCGATTTAGTTTTACAGCAATGCAAAATTCAACAGACTCAGAATACGAGTAGCAGACTCAAAAAAACAGGTGCATGTAGCACCTGCCTTCTTTTTAGTTATGGCGCCTGTCTAGAGGCTGTTATTGTAACGTATTACAGTACGTAAATAACGGAGAAATAAATCATTATGCGTCAGGGAATTGAGCTTGAATTGCCATAAAGGCCGGAAGGTCATTTAGCATACACTGAACTAAATCAGGGTCGAAGTGCTTGCCACTTTCCTCTTTCAATACGGCTTCAACCTTATCAATTGTCCACGCTGGCTTATACGGCCTTGCGTTTAACAGTGCATCAAACACATCAACTAACGTGGCAATACGGCTTTTTATATCAATTTCTTCGCCTTTAAGCCCGTCTGGATATCCCTTTCCATCCCAGCGTTCGTGATGTTGCTTTGCTAACATTGCTGCAAGTTGGATAGTGGGCCGGCTTGAATCTCGCAAGATCTGGTAACCAAATTCAGCATGCTGACGTATTTTAAATACTTCCTCTTCGGTTAACGGCGTCGTTTTGTGCAAAATAGATTTAGGCACTATAGACGTCCCAATATCATGGAGTGGCACGGCAAGGCGTAATGCGTGGATGTCTTGCTCGTTCAGCCCAACCTTTTCTGCCAACAGTTGCGCCATTTCAACCATTCTTGTGAGATTATTTGATGCATTTGACTCATGCTCTAACGCTCGACCTAAACGCTCAATTATTTCTTTCTGCGTCGCTTCAACATCTACGGTTTTAAGTACGTTGTCAAAAGCAAGCTGAACACTGTCTGAAAAGCGTTTTACCAGATGACGATCACTTTCCCCTATTCGTCTCGGTAATCCTGACAAGTACAAGAGTGCGCCATTGTGGCTTTTACTGTTGCAATAAGCCACAACGTGATCTTCTGCATAAACAATTTGCTTATCGCGCATGGCTCTTGCGCACAGGGCATATTCTTGTGCGCTAATCGCGTCTTTTAAAGGCACACCTTCCTTACTGGCGTACTCACCGTTGCCAGCAAAAACATATAGTTCGTCGTCACCCAGTTTATTGTTGCTGGTATTAATAGTACGCGATGTGGTTGCCACCGCTGTAGTAATGTAGGCTGCATCCTTTGAACAGCCCAGAATAGATGCCAGCTGTTGAATAATCCCCTGCATGAACTTTTCGAGGGAACGGGAGGAAAATAAATCCACAGACGCATCTATAATTTTTTCAAGGCCGCGTCTATTTTCTTCGATAACGATAATATCTCGATATGAGCGGAGCGCTGCAATGATAACAGTAAAAAGTTTTTGCGCGGTCAGTTCGGTTTTCGACTTGTAGTCGTTGATGTCGTAATTAATGATGACATCTTTTTCAGGGGCTTGGCCAGGTTGTCCAGTACGCAAAATAATACGCGTGAAATGATTGTCTAATTCGTTACGAACATACTCCGCCACTTTAAGACCGGCGTCATCAGTCTCCATAACAACATCAAGTAACACAACGGCGATATCATCATGGGTTTTGAAAATGGCCTTCGCTTCCTCTCCGCTATAGGCACTAACAAACTCAAGGGTTTTGCCATTTAAACTAAAGTCATTTAGCGCCAGCTTGGTAACGGCGTGTACTTCGGGTTCATCATCAACAATGAGTACTTTCCAGCTACCCAGATCATCTACTTCATTTTCATCGTCATCTTCTGCGAAAAGAAAGTCATCATTCATCTGGTACGTCCTGTAGTGTAAGAGATTGTTTAACTTAGTGCTTTTTGAGGTCTTACAACCGCTTAATAGATACTAATGTAAAACAAAATATTAGCAAGTTTGCAATTAAATTTTGATAACTACAGGAAAGATAATTTCTTTGGAAGTTGAAAACTACTGCCACTGTCCTAGCGTTACACGGTCATTGTCGCCGTAGTCTTTAACAGTTTTGACGTCTACAAATCCCGCATCTACGAGCAAAGCGTTAACCGCAACCCCTTGGTCAAAGCCGTGTTCGAATGCAAGTAAGGCACCTTTATTGAGATATTGCGGCGCGCTATTGATGATGTGTTTTATGTCGTCTAGGCCGTCAGTGCCCGAGGTTAATGCTGTTTTAGGTTCAAAACGCACGTCGCCCTCATTAAGGTATGGACTGGATTCTTCTATGTAAGGTGGGTTTGAAACAATAATGTCGAAGGTTTGACCTGCCAGCGCACTAAACCAATCACTTTGAACAAAATGCGCATTGGCTATGCTATTAGCTTGGGCATTACGGGTCGCAAGGTTCACCGCCCCCGCTTGAAAGTCTACGCCAGTAACGAATGCTTGTGGCAGTTCGCTCGCTAATGCCAGCGCAATGGCCCCAGTACCTGTTCCCAAATCACAGATTGATAAGGATGCAGAGGATTGCTGATTTGCCCAATTAAGCACTTGCTCAACTAGCACTTCGGTATCAGGC
>NZ_JAFLMX010000113.1:0-21159 GCF_017849675.1 Alteromonas sp. AO-Serp | reverse complement strand
AATGTGTTTTTCCCAAGTGCAGATAGAGACCAGTTCGAAGTGTACCTGTGGACCAAAGAAGGGAGCAGCATCGACAACACAACGAGCTATGTTAAAAAAATAGATAGTGCTATTCGCATTGAGCAAGGCGTGAAACAAGTAAGTTGGTTAGTCGGGGGCTCTGCGCCGTCGGTGTACTACAACCAGATGATGACGCGTGACAACATGCCTTATTTCGCAAATGCTGTTGTGTCGACAGATACAGTGGATGACGCTGTTGCGCTAGTGGGCAAACTACAACAAGAGCTTGATAGCGCGTATCCAGAAGTACAAATTGTAGTGCGAGCCTTTGGGCAGGGTCCGCCTATTGCGGCGCCTGTTGAGGTAGAGATTTTCGGCCCTGATCTGAATGTGTTGAATGACCTAGGCGACAAAGTACGCATGTTAATGTCTGAAGTCGACGGCATTTCTCAGTCTATAACCAGCGTTTCAATGGGAGAACCCGAGCTTAAAATAAACGCGGACAGCGATAACCTGTCTTACTTGGGGCTTACGCTTTCCGAGCTTGCCAATCAAATGCAGATAAACTTTTCAGGTATTACCGGTGGTTCTGTTTTGGAAAGCACAGAAGAAATTCCTGTACGCGTAAGGCTAGACGAGGCGTATAGACAAAATGTAACGGGCGTAGACGCCATGCCAATTCCGGTTGCAGGAGACAATGCTATTTCTTGGTCGCCACTTGCTGCCGTAACAAACTTAACGCTTCAGCCTGCAACCAGCAGTATTACGCGCCTTGATGGCGAAAGGCTAAATCGTATTCAGGCGTTTTTGCTTCCTGGTGTCCCGGCCATTGATGCAAGTAATCATTTGCGAGATCTTCTCGAAAGTCGATTAATTCTTCCCGAAGGATATCGTATTCATTTAGCTGGAGACGCTGATGAACAGCAGCAAGCATTAGGTAAATTAGCGACCTATGCGCCGGTGCTGTTGGTTCTTATGGTAACTACGCTCATTCTGACTTTTACCAGCTTGCGCATGGCGGGTGTAATCGGATTAGTGGCAATACTTTCTGTAGGGCTGGGTATGTTCAGTCTTTGGATATCTGGATTGCCGGTTGGGTTTAATCCGCTGCTAGGTTGTGCAGGCCTTATTGGCGTAGCAATCAACGGATCGATAGTGGTCATTGCCGCTATCAACGCGAACCCCAAAGCAAAGCAGGGAGACACGAAAGCCATTGTTGAAGAAACCATGAGCTGCAGCCGCCATATTTTATCGACTACTTTCACAACGGTAGGTGGATTGATTCCTTTGCTATTGTTCAGTGAAGGTAGCTTTTGGCCGCCGTTGGCCGTGGTGCTGGCTGGTGGAGTAGGGTTCTCGGTAATCTTGTCGTTAGTCTTTACGCCAACTATAGTGGCGGCTTTTCAACGATACCGTTATAGAAATCACACATTGGCATAATTTTACGGTTAAACTATCCCTTTTTAACCCACGTATAAATTTGGCTTACTTAGCGTATGCGAAAATCAAATCCTCTTTTGCGTTGGTGGCAAACCGACTGCGTTAAGTGTAAACGCATGAGACTTTATATCGTTTGGGCCGTAATCATGTTGGTGGTGTATTTTTATGTCTGGTACTAGTGTCGAACCAATCTATATCCGAGCTGCCTCGAAAAGTAACGGTATTACTAGCCTAGTGCTGGGCTGTATCGGTTTGTGTATTGCGGCACTGTGGTTAGCCTTTCTTCCCGATTGGCTGTTCTTAGCGGGGATTTTTATCACCAGTGCCGCGTTAGTGTGCTTGCTCGTAGGGTACTTCAAAATTCGTGAGCCCGACTATAGTTTGGAAATAGCCAAAGACTATATCACTTATCGCCACCGTCTGGGCAGTTGGCGCATTCATTGGGACAACCTGCTGCGAGCAGATTGCCCCCGTGTTCGCCATGGGCTGGAGCATATTCCCCTTGAAACCATTGGTTTCAAAATCAAAAGTTACACGGATTTCCTCAATACGATTTCACCACGGCTTGCAACGCACTTGTTAATGGAGCAGCGGCCATTGCTAATGCAGAACACAGATGAGAATTGCGCCTCTGGAAGCTGTTATGAGCAATCTATGTTTGACGATAAGCAGTACGTTATGGAAGACGGGACTATCATTAAAGGCATTAAAGCTATGCTGGCACATCGTATGGTCGAGCTAAGAAAGCGCCTTGGGTATGATATTTTTATCGCGAGCTCAGAGCTAGATAGGGATGCTAGCGAGTTTGCAGGACTTATTGCTCAGTGCCAGAAAGCTAGGCAGTCTTCTGAAGCCAGCTAAGCTCATCGTAGCAATTAGACTTTATTCGCCTAGCTGCGGCTGTCCTTCAATTTACTCTCGTTAAGCACTTTCTTGGCTTCGGCAATAAGGGCTGGTAAGTTTTCCTCGACTAGCTTGTGCTGACCAAGTTTAAGTGAGCTCTCTGTTTCGTTGGCTAAATGCTGCATGCGCGGCAGACCTGTATAGCAACACGCACCGTGTAGTTTGTGAACTTCGGTCTTAAGCCCATTGTAATCTTGATCGTCCCAAAGCGCCGAAAGTGTCTCGATAGTTTCGGGCAGTAACGCAATAAAACTGTCTAACATTTCTTTTGCTGTATCTTGATTTTGATTCGCTCGTTTAAGTGCTAGCTGCCAGTCGATAGAGGGAAAGACGATTTCACCGGGCTCAACATTGTGGCACCACGAATTGATAAGCGTAATAAGTAGCTCAACCTCAATAGGCTTAGGTAAGTAATCGTCCATGCCAGAGGCAAGCAATCTTTCTTGCTCTTCTTTAAACGCGTGGGCTGTCACTGCCACTATTGGGGTACCCATATTCAACGGTGATTTACGAATTTCTCGGGTGGCCTGCAGTCCGTCCATGCCTGGCATCTGCACGTCCATGAGAATTAAGTCAAACTCTTGAGTCTGGCACTGATTGACGGCGTCTTGTCCACTGATCGTTGTGGTGAGCTCGACAGGAGAATGATCGAGCCACGTATGCAGCAGTTTAAGATTCATTTCCATGTCATCAACGGCAAGAATTTTAGCTTTTGGTAGCGTGCCTATTTTCTCTTGTATCGCATTTTTAGCTGGCGTTGTATTGTGGTGCACCAGGCTATCTAACTTGGTAAGCGTCATCGGCATACGCGCTTGTGAATGGAAATGTTGCGACAGGCTTGGGTATTGCGCAAAAGGTTCAGGGCCGGAATACCAAAGTATGCGCTTTTGCGCAGGGAATTGTACAAAACGACTTAAATACGTATCCCGCAATCCCATCTTACTTACCGGCACAGTTGCCATGAAAAAGTCGTACTGGCCTTTAAGTGACATCAAATAATCTAGTGATTCAACAGAGGTAACCTGCGCACCCAAAATCGATAACATGCTTGCACTTGAGCGACGTGTTGCAGGTACCGGGTCGAAAATAACCACGTTCTTACCTTTCCAGTCTTCACTACTAGTTAGCGCATATTTCTGGCTTAACTGGTTCATACGTAGTGATACGTTAAACGTAGAGCCTTGGCCTAATACACTTTTTAGCGTTAGATCACCGTTCATTAAGCGAACCAGCTCTCGACTGATCACGAGACCTAATCCAGTGCCTTGGTAATTACGGTTAAGGGCGTCGTCTACTTGCGAGAAGGCGTTAAATAGCTTTTTTCTGTCTTGTCGGCTTATTCCGATACCTGTGTCTTCAACGGTAATATTTACTTCGTGAATACCATGAGGAAGCGAGCGTCCGCTCACCGAAAACGTAATGGTGCCGCTGGACGTGAATTTAAGTGCATTACTTAACAAGTTATTGAGCACTTGCTTAATACGAAACACATCGCCAATGAGCTTTTCAGGGAGCGGGTGCAAATCAAATACAAATTCGATGCGCTTGCTGTGGGAAGATTTAGCCATGATAGTGACCATTTCTTCGAGCAGCTTATTGGGCGAGAAAGGCTGATTATTAATTTGCAGTTTACCGGCCTCAATCTTAGAAAAATCGAGGATATCGTTAACGATTGTTAGCAGGTTGTCCGCGGCCGTGTTTACAATTCTGACTTGCTCTTGCTGGTCAGTGGGCAGCGACGCATTGTTCAACTCTTTGCTGAACCCCAAGATAGCATTAAGAGGTGTGCGAATTTCATGGCTCATGTTGGCCAGAAATTGAGATTTAACGTTACTGGCTTTTATCGCATCTTTGCGCGCGATATCTAAACGGGCATTCTGCTCTTCAATGAGCTCCATGTTGTTGCGCAAATCATTTGTTGCTTGCTCAACTTCGCTTTCCAGCTGGCCTCTGCTTTTCTCCATTAATGCAAAGGAAAAGAGCCCTGCTTCTAAGAAAACACCCACCTGAAAACAATAGGTGGTGAAGTCGTTGGAAGGTAAAATTCCGATAAGGCTTAACATACCTATAATTGCGCCGGTGGCGAGCATACTCCATGCAAATATGAAGTAACGCGCGGGCTTAAACTTATTGAAAAATGCTTCGAACCCGGCGTAGATATAACTCAATATCGCCACAAGACCCACGCCGTATACTAGGTTGTTCTTCCAAATAGAAGGAAGCAGATCGACGAAGCACACCAGCCCTGTTAACGCTTGGCAAACCAACAATAAGTTAATGACAGGATGTGCCGTGGGAGCGTGCTTTTCCGTTTCCAAAAACGTCTTGGTAAAAAAGCCTGAGCTTATACCAATAATTACGAATATCAGCTCGGAATGCCCAACCAGCCAAGAGGGGATCCCCTGACTAAACAGCAAGTGCGTATGGCCGCCCCACACAAACTGCCACAAAATAACCGCAGCGATATAGCCAACATAGGCAATCAGACTTTTTTCCCGCACGCCAAAAAATAGAGCAAGGTTATAAATAGCGAGAATAAGCAATCCGCCGTAGAAAAAGCCCCAGAGCAAGCTGTCCATTTGGAAGTAGCTGCTATGTAGCGGTTCGGCTTGAATTCGAAGTGGTGCAATTAGGCTAGATGAGCGACTTTCAATGCGTATGTAAAGGTCGACAGGATCGCTATCAGGCAGCTCAACACGAAAGGTTGGAACACGAAAACGCTGTTCTTTTTGAGCTTTCCCCTGATGGCTTTGCTTTATTACCTTGCCGTTTTGCACCAAATAAAAATCAACACTGTCGAGTTGGCTGAAATTTATTGAGAACACCCAGTGTTTATCGTTTGAAACATTGGCAACAGAAGTGAGTAGCCACATGCCATTATTACGAAACCCAAAGTTAGGGTTGTCATGGGGATGCATAAGGAAGTCATTGCGTCTTCGTGATACATCGCTGATAGTAAGCTGATAATCGGTTTCAAATAAAAAATACAGAGAGTCTGATAAATCTAGCGTACTTTCTTCATCGAAGAGCTGCTCGATATGCTGCGCGCTGGCATTCGTAGGCAGGTGACTGCCTACAACAAGAAATAAAAAAAAGAATACGCGAAAGATAGCCATGATTATCTGTACTTACGTTACCGTTTGATTAGGGGCTTTATTATTTTTTAGTTTTACTGTAAGAGTGAAAATTGAACGGCAAATTTCACCCAATGCTATTTAACCACTCTCTTTGAAGAATAACAAAACAAACCCTCAACCCATACAATGAGTAAGACCCAAAAGTCGCGACAATTGGTTTCAAGGATTGCACACAAATGCGGTTTACCCCACAATAGCCTTTAACGCTCGGGAGCTTTCACTAAGTGGTGCGCTAAATTGTCCACAATCGACAGCCTAACTAGCACGAGCGCATTGGTATTAATAACAAAACGAAAAAACTATCATGAGTGACGAGATCATCATTAATCGCGATGGGGTAGAGCAACTTCCTCTTCGACGTTTCACCGAAGACGCTTATCTAAACTATTCCATGTACGTCATCATGGATCGTGCACTTCCACATATTTCGGATGGCTTAAAGCCTGTTCAGCGACGCATCATTTATGCGATGTCAGACCTAGGGTTAAATGCAAACGCCAAATATAAAAAATCGGCGAGAACCGTAGGTGATGTGCTGGGTAAGTTTCACCCTCACGGCGATTCTGCCTGTTATGAGGCGATGGTGCTCATGGCTCAGCCTTTCTCTTATCGCTACCCTTTAGTAGATGGTCAAGGTAACTGGGGTGCGCCGGATGATCCGAAATCGTTTGCTGCCATGCGTTATACGGAAGCTAAGCTCTCGTGCTTCTCTGAGGTGCTGCTGAATGAACTTGGACAAGGTACGGTAGATTGGGTACCTAATTTTGACGGTACGCTAAACGAGCCTAGCGTGCTTCCAGCTCGCTTGCCACATATCCTATTAAATGGCGTGACAGGGATTGCCGTTGGCATGGCGACGGATATTCCTCCTCACAACGTGAGAGAGTTGGCCAACGCGTGTGCCATGTTGTTAGACAACAGCAAAGCCGAGCTTAGCGATGTGCTAGAACACGTTAATGGACCTGACTATCCTACCGAAGCTGAAATTATTACGCCAAAGTCTGATATTCAAAAGCTGTACGAGACTGGGCGTGGTTCTATAAAAATGCGCGCGGTGTACATGGAAGAAAACGGTGATGTTGTTATTACCGCTCTACCTCACCAAGCGTCTGGTGCCAAGATACTAGAGCAAATTGCCGCGCAAATGCAGGCGAAAAAGTTACCGATGGTAAGCGATCTCCGAGACGAATCGGATCATGAAAATCCAACCCGTTTGGTGATTACGCCTCGCTCAAATCGCATCGATGTAACTCAGCTGATGCAGCATTTATTTGCAACTACCGACCTAGAGAAAAACTACCGGGTCAACTTGAATATGATTGGCCTAGACGGTCGCCCTCAGGTGAAAGACTTACGTACGATTTTGTCTGAATGGTTGCAGTACCGAAAAGATACTGTGACGCGCCGCTTGCAATACCGTTTAGATAAAGTGTTAGCGCGTTTACATATTTTAGAAGGTTTATTAATTGCGTTTTTGAATATCGATGAAGTTATCGAAATTATTCGCACGTACGACAAACCAAAACCAGAATTAATGGCGCGATTCGGTTTAAGTGACACACAAGCAGAGGCAATTCTGGAATTGAAGCTTCGTCACTTAGCCAAGTTAGAAGAAATGAAGATTAAAGGCGAGCAAGATGAACTTGCAGAAGAGCGCGACAAGCTCCAGCAGCTTTTAGGCTCAGATCGCCGCCTTAAAACCCTAATTAAGAAAGAAATCCTTGCAGACGCTGAAAAGTACGGTGACGACAGGCGTTCACCTATTGTTGAGCGTGGTGAAGCTAAAGCGCTGTCTGAAAAAGAGCTGGTACCTGCTGAGTCTGTAACCGTTGTGCTGTCAGAAAAGGGCTGGGCACGCTGTGCAAAAGGTCACGATATCGATGCGGAAGGTTTAAGCTACAAAGCTGGTGATGCCTATTTATCCAGCGCCGAAGGCAAGAGTAATCAGCCTGCCGTGTTTATGGACAGTTCAGGTCGTACTTTCTCTTGTGACGCTCACGGGTTGCCGTCTGCACGAAGTCAGGGGGAGCCGCTAACCGGGCGCTTCAGCATAGTGGGTGGCGAGTCATTCCAACACGTCATTATGGCGCAAGACGAAAGCAAATTCTTAGTAGGTTCTGATGCAGGTTACGGCTTCGTCGGCACATTTAAAGATATGGTGAGTAAGAACAAGGCGGGTAAAGCCTACTTATCATTGCCTACTGCGGCGAAAGTCATGAAACCAACACCGGTTACAAATCCAGACTCCGACTGGTGCCTAAGTATTTCTAATGAAGGTCGCATGCTCATGTTCCCACTACGCGACTTACCAAGTTTAGGTAAAGGGAAGGGGAACAAGCTTATCAATATTCCTTCTGCAAAATCGCAATCTCGAGAAGAGTACGTGAAGGTGCTTGCTGTTGTACCTGATGGTGCCGCAATTAAAGTGGGAGCCGGTAAGCGCAACATGACACTGACGGCTGACGACCTTACCCACTATCAGGGAGAAAGAGGCCGAAGAGGGAATAAATTACCGCGAGGACTACAGCGGGTTGATACGGTTGAAGTTGTCTTACCCAGCAAGGACGAAACATCTGAAGATTTGTCATAAAGTTTAAGTTGTTCTTATGCTTAGGTGAACTACACTCAAAAAGGGATTAGATGAGGAATTTACATGCTAGGCATAGTTTTTACATCGTTAATCGATATGCTCGAGGAGAAAGTTTCTCCTGAGTTTGCTGACGATGTCATCATGGAAGCTGGGTTAGAAAACGACGGCGCTTATACCGCAGTGGGCTATTACCCGTTTGAACAAATGCAACGCCTGTTAGGTGTGCTGGTGGAGAAAACGGGTAAGTCAGCTAACGAGCTACTCTACGATTTTGGCTATTACTTATTTGGTAAGTTAGGTGCAGTACATGGCGACGTGCTAGCCAATACAGAAGGCATGTTGGATATGCTGGAGCACTTGGACGGCGACATTCATGTTCAGGTTAAGAAGCTCTACCCAGACGCCGACCTACCCCGATTTACGGTGATATCCAGAACCGATAATACCATGCGCTTACAGTATTATTCTGAAAGAGAATTATATCCTTTAGCAGAAGGCTTGATGGACGCAGCCGCAGCTCACTACAACTGCACCCTGGAAAGGGAAACCCATCAACTAGATACGCCTCATACCTACGAATTTAGTATATCTCTCGTTTAACGGAGGCATGTTATGTCAGATGGAACAACGCATAGCACGCCTTCTGGTAGCGACCGTGCTGCGTTACTTGAAAGGCGTTTAAAGCGAGAGCGAAATGCGAGAGAGCAAGCCGAAGCTTTGCTGAGAGAAAAGACGCAAAGTTTGTATGCTACGCTTCAAAAAAGCCAAAGTGCACAGAAAGATTTGGAACTTGCACTATGGGCGTCGCAGGAGTCTTTTTGGAATTGGGAGGCAGAGAATGACATTATGGAATTTCGCTCATTCTCACTACATTCTGAAAGTGTATCTACCTGGTCAGGCACCTTAATTGAGCTTCTAGAGCGGGTACATGAGGACGATTTAGACGGCCTGCAGTTTCACTGGAGCATGGCGCTACACGGCAATCGTGACCGTATAGAGTTTTCCTTTCGCTTAAAGCTAGACAGCGATTTTCAGTGGGTAAGGCTGCGCGGGCGCGTGCTAAAGCGTGGAAAAGCGGGTGAAGCGCTTCATATTGTTGGCACCACAAAAGACATTACTCAGCAGCGCAAAGCCGAACAATCGTTTCACTTAATGGCCTCTGCTTTTGCGAGCTCACGTGAGCCCATGTTAGTACTCTCACCTGATCTTGTTATCACAGAATGTAACGATGCATATATTCAGCTGATTGCTGCGCCTTTCAAAGAGCAATGCATTGGTTTGGATTTCAACCAAATATTCATTGCTGAGAAAGTCGATAAAGTGCAGTTGGCGCTTGATAAACAAATTCGCTTCGAGTCGAAAGTGAAGACGCAAAACGGTGAAATTAAGGTTGTCGATATCTCGGTGGCTTTGTTTGAGACCTACCAGCAAACGTCATCTTATTTGATTGCCACAATGCGCGACATCAGCGATAGAAAACGCAACGAAGCCAAACTACGTCAACTGGCATTGCACGATGAGTTAACCGGCCTTTCCAATCGCAATTCGCTGCGTGAGTCCATCTCCGGGTTAGTACAAAAAGAACAGCACTTTATTTTGGTCTTTATTGATCTGGACGGGTTCAAAGCAATTAACGATAACGCAGGGCATGAAAGAGGGGATATTGAGCTTCAGCGCGTAGGAGCGCTCCTTACTGCCATATTCGGCCCGATAGGGGAAGTCGGCAGGTGGGGTGGTGATGAGTTTATTGCCGTATTGCCTAATCAGAATGTTGAGGAAATTGCTGAACGCTCTGAGCGGCTTATCAGCCAGATAGAAGAAGACGCCATAACCGTAAAAACGTCGGAGCTTAGGCTGTCTGCCAGTATTGGCATTGCTGAATTTCCAGAACATAGTGATAACCTAGAAAGCTTGGTGCAGTGTGCCGACGCCGCAATGTACCGTGCGAAAGAGCTGGGTAAAGGGCAAGCGTTTATTTACGAGTCAGGTCTCTATGAGAGCATGACCCAGCAGGTCAGTATGGTGAATGACTTGCGCAGAACAGTAGAGAACCACCTTCTCGATTTCTATATTCAGGGTAAATATGATCTAAACGGTGAGTTAAAAGGCGGTGAAGTACTGTGTCGCTGGATTTCAGGCTTACACGGTGTTGTATCGCCGGCAGTGTTTATTCCCATAGCAGAAGAGCACAAGCTGGACAGCGCCATTGGTCTTCAAGCGCTGGAAGCGGCATGTGATTACATTTCAATAATGGAATCGCAGCAGGGTGACGCCATTCCTTTGTCTGTGAATATCAGCGCTAATCAGATGCTTGACCCAGAATTTCCAAATCAGGCAATGTCTATCTGTATGGATAATGATGTGTCTCCCGAATTTATTGAACTAGAGCTCACTGAGTCGGTCTTTATTCGCGATGAAAAATCAGCACTTAGAGCATTAAACACGTTGAGAGATCATGGGTTTAGACTGTCTCTGGATGATTTTGGCAGTGGTTTTTCATCTCTTAGCTACTTGCGAAGTTTCCAGTTTGAAGTGGTTAAGGTGGATAAAAGCTTAATTCAGGGTATTCACCAAGATAGCAAAGCCAATGCGCTATTTAATGGTTTGATAGCCATGTTAAAGAGTTTGCAAATAGATGTGGTGGCTGAAGGCGTAGAGTTGGAGTCTTATTTGCCTTTTATGGAGCAGGCCGACATTCAGCTAATGCAGGGGTTTTACTTTGATAAACCAATGCCTTACGACCAGTTCTTGGCAAGGCATACTACAGAGCCTAATCGGTAATGTCTTCAGCTAAGCATAAACAAAAAAAGCCCTATCGGGCTTTTTTTAATGACTAAGCAAGCTCGTTACTTAGCATTAGTGCTTTCAAAGATTTTATCTGCCGATGCGGCAACAAAGCCTTTGTAAAGCTTACCATCAGGCATTTCATAGCGTTGTGCAAACTCGTAGAAGCAGCTTGGAATTGCCACAGTTTCGTCGCTAAACGCTACGTCAGCACGGTCAGCCATCGTTGAAGATTGCGCTAAAAATACATCTGGCCCACCTTTAATTTCGCCGCCAGAGGTGTTTAGCACAAAGCCTGCTTCTTTAAGCAATGTGTTTACGTCGGTAAGCTCGTCAGTACGGGTTAAGTGATTAACACTTACCGTAAAGTGGTTAGCACGGAAGCCCCATGCCGCCATCCACGCCGCGTATTCTGATTCGCTAAGCAGTGTGTCGTATTCTGCTTTAGTAACGTCCCAATGCTTACCCGAGTACAAGAAGTTATCTGCATCCACTACAGACTCAGGCATTTGATCAACCATCTTCTTGATAATTGCTTGAGCAGTTTCAGAAAGCTCATTTACACGAAGCTCACTAATAAATACTTTTGGTTTAGTATCGTCAGGGTGCTCGAAATGCTTTGCAGTAAGCTTTTTCGCTTCAAAGTCATAGTCGCCTTTAGCTTCATAACCCAATGCTAAGAAGTGCGCAGCAAGCTTGTCTAAGCGGGTTTTATCAAGAGCAAAAGTTCGAAAAGCTACATGGTCGTTAACGATGTCGTTCGTGTTTTCTTCACCCGCCAAAAGTGCATGAATTTTATGCGCTGAGGGAGTGATGGTAACGTAATCGTCCCACATGTTGCTAAACAACGTATCGATGTTGCTATGCATGGTGGTAGGGTCCTTTCTGTCGTTGACTATTTTTAAACGAATAGTTCGTATAGGGTTGGTACTAAACTGGCCGACACAAAAATCATGTCGGCCTTTTTATAACGTGAAAAGCTTGGGTTACATCGACAAGCCTGGGCTTAATTTGCCCGGCATAGTAACTTTATCAAGCTCAACTGAAGCAACTGGGTACGCACAGTAGTCGGCTGCATAAAACGCACTTGCTCTGTGGTTACCGCTGTCGCCCACGCCACCAAATGGCGCTGCGCTGCTTGCACCTGTAATAGGTCTATTCCAGTTTACGATGCCCGCGCGAATGCGTGCGAAGAAGTAGCGATAATCCTCTTCGTTGTCGCCTAGAAGACCTGCTGATAAGCCAAAGCTGGTGTTATTCGCTTCTGCGATAGCTGCGTCAAAATCGCTGTAACGAATCACTTTAAGTAGTGGACCAAAGTGTTCTTCGTCAGGCAGTGAAGCAAGCATGTCAGTCACATCAATGATGCCAGGAGTAGCAAAACCTTTGTTCTCGTCTTTTTGTTCAAGGCGAACCAGTACTTTACCACCAAGGTTTTCAAGCTCTTGCTGTGCTTTTACCATCAGTGCAGCGGCATTACTTGAGATCATTGCGCCCATAAATGGTTGATCTTCAGCGTCATAATCACCCACCTTAATATTCTTGGTCACTTCGATTAAGCGAGCAAGGATTGCATCACCCTGTGCATCGGCTGGTAAGAATAGGCGACGTGCACACGTGCAGCGTTGACCTGATGTAATGAAAGCAGATTGAACGATGTCATGTACGGCAGCATCAACGTCAGCCACATCCTTAACAATGAGTGGGTTGTTACCACCCATTTCAAGAGCCAAAATTTTACCTGGGTGACCTGCGAACTGCTCGTGCAAGATTTTTCCTGTGCGTGAGCTACCCGTAAAGAAAAGACCATCGATATCGTTATGCGACGCCAAAGCCTTACCTGTTTCAACTTCACCTTGTACTAGGTTGAGTACACCCGCTGGCAGGCCAGCAGCATCCCATAGCTTCACCATTTCTTGTGCAACCATAGGCGTCAAATCGCTTGGTTTAAACACAACTGTGTTACCTGCAATAAGGGCTGGAACAATGTGTCCGTTTGGCAGGTGGCCAGGGAAGTTGTATGGGCCAAATACAGCAACAACGCCGTGAGGCTTGTGTCGAATGAAGGCTTTACCTACAGGCATTGGGTTTTCAACGTTACCCGTGCGTTCAAAATAGGCTTTTTCAGAAATACCAATTTTGCCCATCATGGCGCCAACTTCAGTGGCAGTTTCCCATTCTGGCTTACCCGTTTCTTTAGCCATAACTTTGGCAAGGTGCGCTTTAGCTTCTTCTAGTTTAGTGCCATAAACCTTAATAATCTCAAGACGCTCTTCAACGGTTTTCATGCTCCATGCTGGAAGTGCAGCACGAGCAGCGTTAATTGCGTCATCAATTTGAGAGGCTGTCGCAGACTTACCTTCCCAAATCACTTCGTTTTTTGCAGGGTCAATTGACGCTAAGTCATGACCTTGTCCGGCAACCCATTCACCGTTGATAAAATGTGTATGTAGCATAGTGGGTGTCCTTTTAATCTCTGAATGTAACGGGGGCGAAGCGTACGTGCTCTCCCTCTTTGACATTCAATGCAGCAGCGGCTTGGCGAGATAGCACGGCAACTTGCTTTTCTTCGCTTACCGTCATCTCGGTGGCAACTGCACGAAAATCAGATACTGATGTATTAATGATGTAGTGCGTTTGCCCTTGGGCAGCAGCGCTATCGTCAATCACTACAGGCAGTTTTAAACTCGACTGAGCCGTGCGGATGTGGCTTAAGTTTGCTTCTACCGTCGGGCCTGCGTCGAAAATGTCTACATAGCCGCGGCAAGAAAAGCCTTCTTCTTCAAGAAGCTGAAGAGCAGGGCGTGTTTTGTCATGAACTTCGCCAATGACTTCTTGCGCTTCTTTGCTAAGCAGATTTACGTATATCGGGTACTTCGGCATAAGTTCAGCAATAAACACTTTATTACCAATGCCAGTTAAGTAGTCGGCAGTAGGAAAATCCATAGAGAAGAAATGGGTTTCCAACCACTCCCAAAACGGTGAGCGTCCTTCTTCGTCACTCACACCGCGCATTTCAGCAATAACTGTCTCTGAGAAGCGTTCACGGTGCTCCATCATGAACAAGAATCGAACCTTTGAAAGGAAGCGGCCGTTTATGCCGCCGCGGGCTTGTTCGCGAAGAAACAGCGTACATATTTCAGTAACACCGGTGTAGTCATTACAAAACGTTAGAATGTCTACCGTGTTGTGAATGTTAAGCTCGCGCGAGGCGTGCACTACTTTGCTTAGGTGGTAATGATAGAACGCATCGTCTATACCAACAGCCGCTTCAATACCTGTTGTTCCTACTACCTGTCCGGTAGTGGTATCTTCCATTACAAACAAGTATGACTCATCGCCAGGTTCGGTTACGTTTGGTTTGTTAAACGCAGTTTCTGCACGATCAATTTTACGCTGCAGCAACTCGTCGTTGACAGGTAAAGACGTAAAGCCAATACCTGATTCAACGGCGATTTCTTTAAGCGCGTTATAGTCGGCCTTCGTGATAGGGCGAATGATATTCATGTTCGCTACTCGTGTTGTAATTATTCGGCGTTTACAACGGCAGCAACGGCGCGTTCAAAACGTGCAAGACCTTCTTTGATGTCTTCATCAGGAATAACCAGGGAAGGTGCAAAACGAATAACGTTCATGCCAGCAACAAGACACATAAGGTTCTCTTTCGTTGCAGCCATCATGAAGTCACGTGCACGGCCTTGGTATTTCTCATTTAACGCACAACCTAACAGCATGCCTTGACCACGTACTTCTTCAAATACGTTGTACTTTTCATTGATAGCACCTAGTAGTTCACGGAATAGGGCTTCTTTCTTAAGTACACCTTCAAGCACTTCTGGCTGGTTCACGATATCTAACGCTTTTTCCGCAACAGCACAGGCTAGTGGGTTACCACCGTAAGTACTACCGTGGGTACCTGGCTTAAGGTGTGCAGCGATGTCTGCTGTGGTAAGCATGGCACCAATTGGAAAGCCGCCACCAAGAGATTTTGCGGTTGTTAGGATATCAGGTGTTACGCCAAGACCCATGTAGGCATAAAGGTGACCAGTACGACCAACACCCGACTGAACTTCGTCAAAAATAAGTAATGCGTTGTGCTTGTCACAAAGTTCGCGAACGCCTTTTACGAAATCTACATCAGGTGGAATAATACCGCCTTCACCCTGAAGCGGTTCCATCATTACCGCGCAGGTTTTGTCAGAAATTAGCGCTTCAAAGGCAGCTAAATCGTTGTAGTCACAGTGGTCAACAGCGCCTGGCTTAGGACCAAAACCGTCAGAGTAAGCAGCTTGACCACCTACTGTTACGGTAAAGAAGGTACGGCCGTGGAAACCTTTGTTGAAAGCGATGATTTTGTTTTTGTCTTCACCGTGCTTGTCCAGCGCCCAGCGACGAGCTAGCTTCAATGCTGCTTCGTTCGCTTCTGCGCCTGAGTTTGCGAAGTAAACTCTATCTGAAAACGTTGCGTCATTTAGCTTTTTAGCTAAACGAAGGGCTGGCTCGTTAGTGAAAACGTTGCTTAAGTGCCAAAGCTTGCTGCCTTGTTCATTAAGAGCTTTCACAAGCTCTGGGTGACAGTGACCTAAAACGTTAACTGCAATACCGCCTGCAAAGTCGATGTACTCAGCTCCATCTTGATCCCATACGCGTGAACCTTCACCTCGAACAGGTACCATACCTGCTGGGTTATAGTTAGGAACCATTACATCATCAAATGTAGCGCGAGTTACGTTCATCTTTGTTACCTCTGCGTTGGGCGCCAATCACACTGTGTGATTTGGCCTATCGAATCTATGAGCACATTTTAGTACTACTTTGGTCGATAAGCGTTAATTGGGCGCGTAAAAACTAATCGGATTTGTTCAGCAGTATGCCATTTTTTTTAACATTTGTCTTCTATGCAAAGGGCTGCAGCCCTTTATTTATAAGGACTGTGGCTTAATTTGCAGGAAAAGTGAATAACTATTAACTACTGGGCTATATCAATTAGTAATAATCAATTTTTGCGCTGAGAAAAGGGCTGCATACGGGTTTTAATGCACTGTGAGGCAATAAAAAAGGGGGGATAGGACTGGAAGCCTTACCTGTTTAATGTCGCTAAAAACGGGCAAGGCATTGAGCAACCGTCAATAATTTGGGGCATCATGCACATGAAATGAAAAAGGTGCATAACGAGTGCATGAATATCCACTAAAAAATTAATGATTCTCTTCGTTTTTCACCAAAGGAAGGGTGAAAATATCAATGGTTTTGAGTTTTTCGAGTGCACCTGCAGGGTAGCGTTGCTCCATGAAAAGCGGCTTTACTTCTTTCATTTCAACAAGCTTTAACTGATGTAACATCCGAATTTGTGTGTAGGTTCGGGCTTGATGAAGTACCTTACTGAGTGTTTTAGGCTGTGCGGGTACTTTATCGGCACACGCTCGCATCGGTTCTGCAATAGGCAAGCGCATTAAATGCATCCACTCCAGAATATCCGCGCTGATTGCATCTGCGAATTCTTGCTGTAGTGCAATAAGGTGGTTGGCTGAAGGAGCCACTTTGAGTAGCGCTTCATGTCGCTTTTGCTCTTTGTCTTTCTGGCATTCTTGCAACAGATGTAGCTGAATTTTATCGAACAGTTTGAAGTAAAGTCTTGTTACGACACAACGCCCCAAATTACTAAGCATCGCAAGGGTATAAGCCTGGTTTTTGTTTAAATCCGTAAGTGCTGCAAGGCGTTTCGCCGTTATGGCAACGCCAGTCGTATAAGGCGTAAGCTTTTGTTTAATTAGCGGGTAAGGGTCGGTAATCTGAGGCATAGCGCGCTTTAAAATGAGCGACGGTATCAATGTGCGTAGGTTTTCAATACCCAAAAAGCTCAATGCTGTGCGCAGTGTCTCTACCACAATGATACGCCCACGGGAGTCTTTGCGTCTAAATTGTGGAGTATTCACCACAACGATTAGTTCATCATAAAGCCATGGCATGGTTGCGGCAATTGGCTCTAGTTTCGAAACCGAGCATGCTTTCACGGAAAGTGCATCAAGAAGCTCGCCGATGTTTTCGGGCAAGTTAAGTACGTTTTGAACGAGTTCGTCGGTATAGCCTAGCTGCTCTGTTAATTCACCTAGAAGGATCTCGTGAAGATGGTGACTCACTGATTCAAGGTATGACGCTTCGGTTTTCTCTTGAAGGCGCTTGTTTTCAATCGCCACTTTTTCAACGTGCAGTAGCAGCCTGCGCGCATCACCTTGCTCCGATTGCTCGAAGCTTACCTCTCCCACCTTGCGCCTTCCCAGCATTTCCAGCACTCGCTCTGGCGATATGATCATATTTTCAAAACGATCATCTATCGTGGGCGGTGTGGTTGCCCCCATTGTCATATTAAAAGCACTCCTGCTCATAACTTTTTGGTGAACGGCAATATTATCGTACATCAGGGGCCTTTATTACTTTCGCTACGGTAATGATGAAAATGGTAGCTACAACTTGAAAGCAAGCCTTATTTACCCTGCAACTGTTGATATTGCGTGTGCGATGCTTCGTATAATCTTTATTCAGCGCATTGGCTAAAACGAATTATGAAAAGTTAAACGAAAAATCAGTGAATTGCGAGTAATTCTGGCCTTCAAGCGTAACCTTTTACGCTATAAAAGCGTATCGGCATCAAACTCGTATACTTAAATTGATTTAAACTGAAGAAACGCATCCAGTACGCTATGACCGTGTTCGGTAAGTAGTGACTCGGGGTGGTACTGTACGCCCCAAATAGGGTGATGATTATGGGAAATTGCCATGATTTCCTTTGTGCCCTTTGCGGTTTCACACCATGCATCAACACTCAGTGAGGCAGGTAGCGATGCGGGATCTAAAACCAATGAGTGGTAGCGCGTCACGTTAAACGGGTTAGGTAAGCCTTTGAACAGGCCACTGTTGCGGTGTGTTAGGGGTGAAATTTTTCCATGCTTAATCTCTTGTGCACCTACTACCTTGGCACCAAACACTTGACCTATAGCTTGATGACCCAGGCATACACCTAAAATAGGAATCTTGCCTGCAAAATGTTCAATCGCAGATAAGCTGATGCCTGCTTCGTTTGGCGTGCATGGTCCCGGTGAAATAACTAACTGTGAAGGCGCTAAGCGAGATATGTCGTTTAAGGTCAGTGCGTTATTTCGCACCACTTCAACGTCGACGCTGAGCTCAGTGAAATACCGAGCGAGGTTATGAGTGAACGAATCGAAGTTATCAATTAACAGCAACACAGCAGTGCTAATCCTTGGAATTTCTAAGTTGCGAAGGTTTTAGCCATGAAGGATAAAATGAACCCTTCATGGCTTGTAGCAAGATGTTGGAATCCGGCTGTTATGGCTTTGGAATAAAGCCGACTGCTTTGTATACTTTAGCCAAAGTTTCAGCCGCTCGCGCTGACGCTTTCTCAGCACCCTGACGCATTACGTCGTCAAGATATGCTCTGTCTGCGCGAATTTCAGCATAGCGGGCCTGAATTGGTTCAAGTAGAGCAACCACAGCGTCTGCAACATCACCTTTAAGGTGGCCATACATTTTGTCGGTATATTCAGGCTCAAGCTCTTTAATTGATTTACCCGTCGCAAGCGAAAGTAGAGTCAGTAAGTTAGACACGCCTGGCTTTTCAGTTGGGTTAAAGTAGATATTAGCTTGCTCGTCAGAGTCGGTCACGGCACGTTTGATTTTCTTGGCCAACTTCTTAGGATCTTCTAATAAGCCGATGAAGTTATTCGGGTTGTTGTCAGACTTAGACATCTTCTTTTCAGGCTCTTGAAGGCTCATGATGCGCGCGCCAAAGTCTGGGATATACGGGTCAGGTAGACGAAATACATCGCCGTATAGATTGTTAACACGTGTAGCAATGTCACGAGTTAATTCAAGGTGCTGCTTCTGATCTTCACCTACCGGTACTTTATCTGCTTGGTATAGCAAAATATCTGCTGCTTGGAGTACAGGGTAGCTGTATAAGCCTACATTAATGTTATTTTCGTTCTTCGCAGACTTATCTTTGAATTGAGTCATGCGATTAAGCTCACCCATTTGGGCGTAACAATTCAATACCCAAGATAGCTGTGCATGTTCAGGCACATGGGATTGCAAAAACAGAGTACTTTTTTGTGGATCAATACCGCAAGCAAGGTAAAGAGAAAGGCCGTCCAGACAAGCTTCAGCAAGCTGCTTAGGGTCTTGTCGTACAGTAATGGCATGCAAATCCACGATCATATATAAGCAGTCGTGGTCATCTTGCATGGAAACCCACTGTTTAAGTGCACCCATGTAATTGCCAAGGGTAAGTTGTCCTGAAGGCTGACAGCCACTTAATACAACGGGTTTATTACTCATTTCTTTTTACCTGTAATACGTTAAATACTGTGAAAATAAAGCTTGGGAAAATAAAGCTTCAAAAATTATGCTTTAGACAGTGCCGCTAGTTCGTTGCGCATTTGCTCAATGACATCGCTGTAGTCGGGTTGAGAAAAAATAGCCGAACCAGCCACAAACATATCCGCGCCCGCTTCCGCTATTTCGCGAATGTTATCGACTTTTACGCCACCGTCAATTTCAATTCGAATATCGTAGCCGCTTTCTAATACACGCTGTTTCACCGCGCGTACTTTATCTAAGGTGCTAGGAATAAACTTTTGACCACCAAACCCTGGGTTAACCGACATAATAAGAATGTGGTGCAGTTTGTCCATGACGTGGTCAAGGTAATGTAGTGGCGTTGCTGGGTTAAATACGAGCCCCGGCTTGCAACCTGCATCGATAATAAGCTGTAGAGAGCGGTCTATGTGCTCAGACGCTTCTGGGTGAAAACTAATATAGCTGGCCCCTGCATTCGCGAATTTTTCAATTAAGTCATCTACGGGCTTCACCATTAGGTGCACATCAATGGGAGCGGTAATGCCGTAGTTTCTTAACGCCTCGCAAATCATTGGCCCAAACGTAAGATTGGGTACATAGTGGTTATCCATTACATCGAAATGCACCACATCAGCGCCAGCCTCTAATACCTTTTCTACGTCTTCGCCAAGTCGAGCGAAGTCGGCCGATAGTATTGATGGAGCAATTAGGAATGGTTTCATTGCATGTCCTTTCATTCTAAAAACAACAAGGTGCGTTGCCACTTACGTTTCACCTTTGCGAAAGTTTACCCAAATCCGTGCTTCTTTACTACGCAAAGGGTTAATCAGCGTTAATTTCACGGAAATTTAAGATAAACGGACTTTGCCAGAACATTGCCCAATTTTGGTGAGTGCGCGTTATGTTGGTGCATTTTTATGCAGCGTTTTTTTATTTCGGTGACAGCGGATGAATTTTTTAAGTGAAATAATGTTTTTAATTTCAATTGTTTAATTTATTTTTTGCGAGTTTTTTTGATGAACCATAAATGGGCATCAACTTTGCGTTATCCAGTCCAAAAAAAGAAAACACAGACAGAAAAAACGAATTACAACAAGTTTTAATTTGACTGGAGAACACACATGAAAACATCTACAAAAAGAACAATACTTGCCGCTGCTATTTCTTCAGCGTGTCTGTTAACAGCCATGCCTAGCTATGCAGAAGGTTCATTCACTGCTAACGCTAGTGCAACCAGTAACTACATCTGGCGTGGTCTAACACAAACAACTAACGAAGCCGCAGTACAGGGTGGTATCGATTACGCGCATGAAAGTGGTTTTTATGCGGGTACATGGGCGTCGAACGTAAGCTATGCATCAGATGATATTTATTCTTACGAGCATGACGTATATTTTGGATACTCAGGCGAGTCTGACGGCATTGCATATGACTTCGGCTACCTATACTACAACTATGACGCAGAAGCTGAATTCGATTTCGCAGAGATCTACGGTTCAGTAGGCATGGGTGGAGTAAGCGTAACAGTTTATCTACTTGCGCACACCGAAGCTGACGAAGCAGAAGGCCAAGATTTCGGCTTTGGCCAGGCTTACTACGCATCTTTTGATTACACCACAGAAATTTTGAATGGCACTGAGTTGACTCTACATGCTGGTTATCACAGCGGTGACTTTGTTGAAGCTTTCAACTTTGGCGACGGTGAGACTGACAGCTATGCAGACTACGGCGTAAGCATTGCGAAAGATGGTTTCAGCTTTGCTGTAACTGGGACGAACTTAGATGATGTTGGTGCTGACGCACTAGATAACGACGAGTTGAAATTCACTGTAGCTTACTCAGTAGATTTCGAACTTTAAAAGTTAAGTTAAGAGGCCTAAGGATAGGCCTCTTAACTTAAACGTTGAGTACTAAAAGCCTAATGTGTTT
>NZ_JAFLMX010000193.1:0-12142 GCF_017849675.1 Alteromonas sp. AO-Serp | reverse complement strand
CCGTTCATCGCGTCTTCTTGCTTCATAGCGCGCGCAATAAGCATGGCTTTAGTTGCATCATCTTGAACTTCAGGTCCAGTAAAACGCATAAAGTTTACGTGCACCTTATTGAATTTCGTGCCGTCGCTTTTCTTTTCTTTAATTTGCGCAACGATAGGTTCGAACTGGAAGCAGTGAGGGCACCAAAATGAGAAGTACTCAGTAATAACAGGCTTATCTGTGGCTTCTTTATCAAGCACAGTATAGTGGGTACCTTCTTTCCATTTAGACGCTGGCTCCTGAGCGCATGCTGTTAGTGGCAAAAGCATTGCCATGACAAACATTACTGCAAACTTTTTCATGGAATATAATCCTATGTTCAAAAAACTATTATCGATACTGAGATTATCACAGGCTTGTTCGCTTAACTAGGACCTGTTCTACTTCAATGCCTTACTACGCGACAAGCTCACTAAAAAACGCGATTCAAGGTTTAGGTAAATGCAGTATTTTATGTACGCATGATGAACAGAGTCTGAATCATCAGGCCCTAACAGAAACTCAAAGAAAAAGGGCTATAACCATGTATAGCCCTTTATTGTTTGTTGATTTCACGTTGAGTTTTGCCTTTAAGCAACGCTCAACAGAAGGTTCATTAACGTTACATCACTTACATGCTGTAGTTAACTGAAAGTAGAGCGCGACGCTCTTGGCCTGCATAACCTACAATGTCTTCATAATCAGTATCAAATACATTGTCGACCTTCAACGAGACCTGCCACTGCTTATCTATCTGATAGCCTAAATTAACGGTTGCAAGCGTATAGGCTGACAGCGCCAGAGTCTGAGACGGTTCAGGGAAAGGAGGGAAGAAGGTGTCGTAATGACTCCCTGTGTAAGCTAGCTTGGTGTAAAAGCTGAATTTCTCCGTTCCAAAGTCAGTGTTGTAGGTTAATGAGCCTTGGTGACGGGCACGACGCAGTTCAGTGGTTGTTATACCATTATCGGTTTGTTCCGCATCTAGATAACTATACGCTGCGGTAAAATCACCATAGCCACTGTCCCAGTTAAGTTCTAGATCAATACCTTCTCGCGAGCTTTCACCGTCGATATTATCTGCACTATATGCACCCAAATCTGACACAAATACGAAGCCATTGATTTCATCTTCAAGGTCGGTAGTGTATGCGCTGATTTGTGCAGACAGTGATTTCCAGTTTGCCTTAACGCCTATTTCCCATTCTTCACTGGTTTCTGGTTCTAAGTTTGGGTTGCCGATGAAGCTTGCAGGGAAGTAGCCAAAGCGCTCAGTGAAGGTGGGTGTTTTAACAGCTTTACCATAGCTGGTAAAAACAGCGTAGTAATCGTTAAGTTGCCATGTGAGGCCGCCGCGATAACTTACGGCATTGTCGAACTCACTGTTGTTGTCGAATCGTGCGCTTAGTGTTGCGGTTAGCGACTCGGTTAGCTGGCCATTTGTCTCGGCAAATACGCTATAAGTATTGTCGTGCTGCTTCTGGTTCGGATCGCCAAATGCAATTGGGCCGCGCTGGGTAAAAAGGCGCTGTAGGTATTCAACACCGCCAGCAAAATCCCAGTTATCCATGGTATAGAAACCTGTCCAGTTTAACTCTATGCGCTCACCAGTGGTACCGCCAGTGTCTGCACCTGACTCGGTGTTATCGTTATCGTCTTTGCGATAATGCGCACTTAGCGCTGAGCGATAACCTGTATTTTCCGGAGCAAATTCCCATCTTAATTTCGCGCTAATTTGTGAACCATCCGTCACGTTATCTGAGTCAGCAGGAAGGCCTGTCGTCACAAAATCAGTGCCGTCGTAATCGTTCTCGTACTGAACCGTGCGAAGGTTAGCTATTAACGTATGCTCCGACGTTGCGGCATAATTAATATTAATGCCAGCGGTCATGTTGTCGTAGCCATCATCTTCGTTACCAACACGAGATACGTTGTCACCGTCGGTACGTATGTAGCTGGCGTATGCAGAAATACCTACGTTATCGCTTTGCGAGCGCGCGTTCATGCTGCCCTGCAACGTACCTTGTGTGCCAACGCCAGCAGAGAAGTCTACGTGTGACGCATTATCGGCAAACTGGCCTGATTTCGTAGTAATGCTCAATACACCACCGATAGCGCCGCTGCCCCATCTTGCGCTCTGCGGGCCTCGAAGAAGTTCTATGCGCACCACGTTTGCGCTAGTTAAGTGAGCAAGGTCAACCAGACTTCCTTGGCCTACGTCGTTGGCAACAACGCCATCAATTAAAACAAGTAGATGGTTGGTTTCACCGCCGCGCACGCGCAGCTCTGTTAAGCCACCAGGACTGCCTGACTGAGACAAGCTAACGCCAGGTAGACCGCGAATTAGATCGGTAAGTTGAAGTGCGCCCGAAGCTTTAATGTCGCTTTCAGTTAGCACCGATACTGAACCAGGAAGTTTGGTTAACGAAATAGGCAAACGCGTGCCTGTTACTGTTAAAGTTTCAATATCTTGGTCAGAAGTTTGAGCAAAGGCAGGTGTGCTTAAGCACGAAATAACTGCAGCGCTAAGGGCTGCTTTAGTAAAATGTGTACGCATGGTTTTTATGTTGTCTTTGATGCGCTCCACCCGAGCACATGATTAGGGAAAGTGCACGCATTGCTTAATTATGGATGTGAGCAAGCAAACGACACCATGAAGTACAGGCCGGTATCCGGGCTTACTCACCATTACTAAAAATGTAATAGCTCTTTTGCCTTCCCATCTAATGGCGTTTAATACGTAACGCATAAAAGACAGTGGCGTATGAAAAGAAAACGACAACGCGTTGAGTTTACCGTTGCGGGGGCAGCATCAGTTTTTCACTGATTTCCCGTTTAACCCTTGTCGCCGTAGTTAATATGGAGCTAGACAAGAGCACCTACACACTGTCGATTATATCTAAGTTAAAAAGTGATAGCGAATACGGTTTCTTATACCTTACGCTTTTTCGTAACCGCCATAAGATTATCGACAACGGTCATCGAAAAAGCGTTTTTTCAGCAGTAAAGGGGCTGGCTCAATATCCTAATTTCAGTGGAGGCTCTTGAAGGGCCGATAGCTGTTCTTTCAGAGCAAGTATTTGGCCTTCCCAGTATTTGTCTTCAGCAAACCAAGGAAATGCCCGCGGAAAAGCAGGGTCTTCCCAGCGTCGTGAAAGCCATGCCATGTAATGCACCATTCGCATAGCGCGCAGGGGCTCAATAAGTGGCAACTGTGCAGTGTCAAACGGGTGAAACTCCTCGTATGCTTCAACCAAAGTATCGAGCTGCAATAGTTGTTGTTGGCGGTCGCCGCTTAGCATCATCCACAAATCTTGGATAGCAGGGCCCATGCGGCAATCATCTAAATCAACGAAGGTAGGGCCATCGCGCCACAGTATATTGCCTGGGTGGCAGTCACCGTGAAGCCGAATACTTGATGTTGGCTTATACGCTTTTTTCGTGGCATCAATAACGGGGTTAAGTATGGCAAAAAATGCTGTCTTTAGATGCTCTGGCAGCAGTGTGCTTTGCATAAGCACCTGCTTCGGTTCATCGAGGTAACTTTCAATATCAATCGAGGGACGATGTGCAAACCCTTTAGCATGGGCCACGCGGTGAATACGACCAATGAAACGCCCCATCCATTCGAGTTGATCAAGGTTGTCATTTTCGAATTGTCTACCGCCCACCGAAGGAAATAACGCAAATCGATAGTCAGTTTCCGCCACGGTGTGGTGATGCAGCGTGCTGCCATTGAGAGAAATGGGCGCAGCCAATGGAATTTCGTTATCGATTAGCTCTGCAGCAAACGCGTGTTCTTCAAGAATTTGAGCGTCGGTCCATCGACCTGGGCGATAGAATTTTGCTACATAGCGCTGACCGTCTTCAGCCAAAAACTGATAGACGCGGTTTTCATAACTATTTAGTGCTAGCAAACCGCTTTGAAGAAAAATGCCCTGACTTTCCAGGGCATCTAATATGGTGTCTGGGCTAAGCCCAGAGAATGAAAAATCTGTCATCGATAAAGGAACTTAGTTGGCTCATCAACGGTAACCGTTTCCCCATCAATAGTGGTGGTTACACTGATAAAAATATCGGTAACCGTATCTTCCAGATTATAGGCGTCAGTTGCAACTGAAATTGGCGTGCTATACACCGCACCGCCTTCAACTGTTACAGTTTGCTCACCAATGTACTTGTAGTCAGGCAAACCTTTTACAGCAATAGAGTAGGTTTGGGTTTGCTGAGTTTTGTTAAGTACTTTTATTGTATAAACGTTCTCAATTAGCCCTTCATTCGTTTCGCGGTATAGCGAGTTTCTGTCGCGGATAATGTCAACTTCGGTGGGGCTGCGCATCCAAATATTGGCAAACAGCAAGCCTATCATCACCACTAAAACTACAAAGTAACCAATTAACTTTGGACGTAAAATATGAGTCTTACCGCCAGCTAGTTCTTCTTCAGAGGTAAAGCTTATCAGGCCTTTAGGATAACCCATTTTATCCATAACACCGTTACACGCATCAACACAGGCGCCGCAGTTGATGCATTCGTATTGTAAGCCATTTCGAATATCGATACCGGTTGGGCATACCTGAACACACAGGTTGCAGTCTATACAGTCGCCTAACCCTTTTTCCTTTACTTGCTCGTGACTAAGTTTGCGTGATCGCGGGCCGCGTTGCTCTCCACGCTTTGCATCGTACGATACAGTAAACGTGTCTTTGTCGAACATAGCAGACTGAAAACGCGCATACGGGCAAATGTGCGTGCACATGATTTCGCGCATGTAGCCAGCGTTTCCGTACGTACAGACGGCAAAGAAAATAACTGATAAACCTGCCCAGAAGCTGGTGTTAAATGTTACAAAATCGATAAACAGTTCATCAATTGGCGTAAAGTAGCCAACGAAGGTTAAAGCCGTTAACAGCGCTACCAATACCCAAGCGGTGTGCTTAGCTGTTTTACGCAAAAATTTATCTGCATCCATTTTGCGTGCATCTAGCGCTATACGCTTGTTGCGCGGGCCTTCGAATTTCTCTTCGAACCACGTATAAATGTATACCCACGTTGTTTGAGGACACATAAATCCACACCACACTCGACCAGCGAAAGTGGTGACGAAGAACAGCGCAAAGGCGGAAACAATAAATATATAGGCCAGTAAAGTGAGATCTTGAGGCCATAAGGTTAGAGAGAATATAGTAAATCGCTGCTCACCAATATCGAGTAGCACGGCTTGATGCCCGTTGTACTGAATCCATGGAATGATGGCAAAGAGGCCCAAAAAGAAAAGGCCAAACATGCGTCTAAACGTCTCCAGAGGGCCTTGTACAGCCCGCACATAAATACGGCTACGAGAGTCGTGGCGTTTACCCTCAGGTCCACCTTTGGGTTTATGTACTTTTACCGGTGTAACGGTCTTTACCGGTATTTGTTCATTCATAGCTTAACCTTATGTGACGTAACGAACTGCCTGTGCAGTATAACTGCGTTCAAAACGTCATATTTAATGTAGATCAATAATGCGGCGTATGGTGTATCTTTTTAAAGTTTCAGTCAATACTGAAACTTCAGAACGTAAGTCGTTTTTTGTTTTGATTTCCTCAGTCTATGTAACTTTGTAAATAGTTAAATACAGCTACGTGAATAATGAGGATTAATATAACGGCCAGATGCCATTTGATGCCCAACATCGACGATTAGGCTTTACCTACTATACATGAGTATAGTTTGCTGTATTTACAGGTAAACCGATATGACCCTATTATCGTCGATAATAATGTGGTCAATTACCGTTTGAATCGTGTACAGTGAGCATTGTGAAAATGTAAATTGGCAAAGTGTAGTTGAGCACATAGTGAGAAAGGTGCTAAAAAATTGGCGCTATTTGTAGTAAACGTCTGTCAAAGTTAGCTGAGAAGTCATGTTAAGGTTCTTTATCATCGCTGCTGAAATTATTGTTTTGGTAATTGTGCTGCGGTCTCCTTTTGTTCAGTATCTCTTTGAAGATATCCAGAACTCGCTTTCTGAATGGCTAGTTTCAATTGCCACCTTACCGGAGCGAGAAGAACTGCGTAGTTTACAAGATAAAATTAATATCCAGCTGAGTCCCTTAAAGCCTTACCAGCAAACATATGTTCAGCAAATCACCGCTGATAGCGCAAGCGTTAAACGTTTTTATCACACCTATTGTGAAAAGGACGATATAAACCCCAACTTTACGGGAACTAAACGCGTTCAACTATGCCTAATCATTAAACAGTCGTCAGTTATGCAAGTAGCAAAGCGAGACTAGCCAATTTTAACAAGGCTGGTTAAATATAAAGCTGATATAAAAGCCGACAATTGCTGCATGCTAAGCTTTCTCTAAATGTCTTGCTAACTCATAGTTTAAACGACTGAATTTAGGAGCATAAAAGTGAATAAATTACGTACTTTTTCTTGTTTAAGCTGCGCCACAGCGGTGGGACTCCTTACCGTTTTTGCTCCCACTCAAGCCGCTGAGGTGAAGATAACGTGGGAAGAACCTGAGTCTTATAGCGATGTAAGACCAACCAATGAATCTCGTAAACGGTTCCGCGAACGAACGCTACAAGAGCTTGAAGAACACATTGTAGATTTGGCCAGTGATTTACCTGAGTCGCAAGTGCTGTCAATGACAGTAACAAATGTTGATTTAGCTGGCCAAGTTTGGCCAAGCCAGTTTGTCGGCTTCGGTAACGGTGCCGGTAGCGACGTCCGTATCATTAAGCGCGTTGATATTCCTAGAATGACATTCAGCTACTCGTTGGCTAATGCCGACGGTCAGGTCATTTTAAGTGGTGAAGATGTGAAACTTAAAGATATGGATTTTATGGAGTCGAATATTCGTCGCAATCGCACGGAATCGCTTTCTTATGAAAAAGCGATGCTTAACGATTGGTTTTCAGATACGTTTTCAACCCAAGTAGCAGCGAACGACTAATAGTTTCGTTCAAATCATAATAAAAAAGGTCACATATAGTGACCTTTTTTGCGTTCATAGCCCATATTTCACGGGCTATAGCAGAATAAGCTGCCTACAGATAATCAAACTCATTACCTGATATTGCAAGGGTGCTTCCAGGGCCAGCTTTATAAGCGGCTTTGTGCGCATCGCGACGTACTAATATACGTTCCATGTAGAAGTCACGTGTCTTCATCTTAGACGCTGCAAGTACTGCATTACCTGATGCCTGCGCTTTGTCGGCCATGCTGTACCACAGTACACCAATCAATGAATAGGCGCTGTATGCCAAGTAATCACAAGCAGCAGCTGCAGCGGTGGTGGCATCCATACCTAAGCAATCGGCTGAAGATGCACGCCAGTCATCAAGAATTCCTTGAGCCAGACCCTTCGCCTCACTGTCTTGAATGTCGCTGACCAAAGCGTTAAACGCATTATAGGTCGCTTCCATCATTTGACCGCCATCTCGGGTAAGCTTACGACCAATAAGGTCTAGCGCCTGAATACCGTTGGTGCCTTCATATAACATAGCAATGCGCACGTCGCGCATAAGTTGTTCCATACCCCATTCACGAATAAAGCCGTGACCACCAAATACTTGTACACCTAGGCTGGTGGTCTCAAGGCCCATATCCGTCATAAAAGCTTTGCAGATTGGCGTTAAAAACTGAAGTATCTTGTCGGCATCTTCTTTTTCTTGACCTTCACCAAGCTTCTCAACGTCCATAAACTTGGCATAGAAAAGTGAAAGTGCACGACAGCCTTCAATCAGTGATTTCTGCGTAAGTAACATACGCGCTACGTCAGGTTGAAAGACGATCGGGTCTGCTTTGCCTTCTGGATTTTGAATTCCCTGAGGTGCGCGAGACTGAACGCGTTCGCGGGCATAGGTCAGCGCGCCTTGGTAAGAGGCTTCTGCCGCCCCTAAACCTTGCAGACCTACTTGGAAGCGTGCATCGTTCATCATGGTGAACATACATGCTAGGCCTTGGTTTTCTTCACCTACAAGGTAACCCGTTGCACCGTCAAAATTCATCACGCAAGTCGGGCTCGCTTTGATCCCCATTTTGTGTTCGATGCTTCCCACTGACAAGCTGTTCGTCTCGCCAGGCTCATTGCTGGCATCTGGAAGGAACTTGGGCACTAAGAATAAGCTGATGCCTTTAACGCCTTTGGGAGCATCAGGCAGACGAGCTAGAACAAGGTGAATAACGTTCGAGCTCCAATCGTGATCGCCTGCGGTAATAAAAATCTTATTACCGGTGACTTTATAGCTGCCGTCGCCTTGTGGCTCAGCTTTGGTACTAAGCAAGCTCAAATCTGTTCCTGCGTGAGGTTCGGTCAGGTTCATGGTACCTGTCCACTCACCGCTGATTAGCTTAGCAAGGTAGATATCTTTTAATTCTTTACTGGCGTGCTTAGTAACCGCAAGTGTTGCGCTCTCAGTAAGCATGGTGGTTAAACGCCAGCTTAAGTTCGCCGCGTTTAGCATTTCGTGAACAGGCACAGCCATGGTGTACGGCAAGTCTTGCCCGTCGTACTCGGCAGTACCTAGCATTGCATTCCAGCCGTTAGCAACATATTCCTGATAGGCATCAGCGAAGCCTTTAGGCGTGGTAATGCTGCCGTCTTTTAGCGTACAGCCTTCTTCATCGCCTTCACGGTTAAGAGGGGCAACCACATCCAAAGCAAACTTTGCACCCTGTGCAATAATTTCGTTGGCAAGCTCGCTATCAAAGTCGCTGATACCGAGCTTTTCGTAGTGAGCATCAAGTCCAAGCCAGTCTTTTAACAAGAACTGAAAATCAGTCGTAGGGGCGTGGTACAGAGGCATGGATGACTCCTTTTTCAAACAAGTGTTTTAATTTTGTCTATTATAGTCACAAAAAGCGTAGTCCGAATAGTCCGTTAAAGGAAAGTTAATAATAAATTTGGATGATGTGGGTAATGATCTATGCGGACTGACATGAGAGAAACACATAGGTTTTCCAAGACTCATGGACTTTAAATGTGCAGCAAAGGTCACACAGGCTCTGGTGATTATGTCTGACGCATTGATGTTAATATAGAAAAGTGAACTCAAGTGGTAGGCTCGCTTGCAATTCAAATTCTCACTGGCATGCTTAGCTTACATTGAAATAACCCGTTCACATACGCACAAGCAACACGGTACATAAAAACATGAATTCAGAAAGCGCGAAGAAAAACCTTAAACATAGCAGTGATGATGCGCAGATCCCGGTTTGCATTGTAACGGGGGGAAGCTTGGGTATCGGTTTTGCGGTATGCAAGCTGTTTAGTCAAAACGGTTATCAAGTCATTAATTTAGATATCAGAGACTTTGAGCAAGCGTTACCTAATGCTATCTGGAAGCCGTGTGATGTAAGTGTTGTGCGTAATATTGAAGCCGCGGTGAATGAGGTTATTAGTTCTTATCAACGCATAGACGCATTGGTGTGTAATGCCGGTATACATGTTTCAGCAACCATTGAAGACACTGATGAAGCGCTGCTTGATAAGGTACTAAACTTGAACGTAAAAGGGGCGTATGGCGCGATTAAATCTTGCCTGCCAACCATGAAAGAGCAGGGCAGCGGCGCGATTGTGGTGATGGGCTCAGATCAGTCCTTTATCGGAAAGCGCAATTCGTTTGCCTACGGGGTCAGCAAAGGTGCGTTGGCGTCTATGGCGAAAACCACTGCGCTTGACTACGCACCCTATAACATCCGCGTTAACGCGGTATGCCCGGGTACCATCGAAACGCCTCTATTTCATAACGCCATTGATAATTATGTGGCACGTTCTGGGGCAGATAAAAATGAAGTGGTAGCTGAAGAAGCCGCTGCACAACCTATTGGACGTTTGGGCCAGCCCGAAGACGTAGCTGAATTGACTTATTTCCTATGCAGCAACAAAGCGTCGTTCATCACGGGTAGCTTGTATGCGGTGGATGGGGGCTACACAGCACAATAGAAAGAGCTGAATAGATAGGGCTGAACAGAAAAGCAACGCGAAATGCCTTATCAGCAATAGCATAAACCAAGGTTTTATAAACAAAGATGAGCAAGCCTTCAATCACTTGGATAGACCCTCATATCCACTTCTTTGCCTTAAACGAAGGGCACTATGATTGGATGAAACCAGCCAATGCCCCTTTCTGGTCAGATAAAAAAGCGATTGCAAAAAATACTACAGAGCACATGCTCTATCGCGCGTCGTTAGGGCAGTTAGGCGGTTTTGTTCACATTGAAGCGGGTTACGATAACGAAAGGCCCTGGCGTGAAATTGCGTTCTTGGAGCGTCATTGTACGCTGCCATTCCGTTCAATTGGGTGTATCGATTTAACAGAGAATAGTGTTGGCAGTCATATCGATAAGCTAAAGCGGTACCACTCAATACGTGGGCTTCGTCACATATTAGATGACGATGCTAAAGTACTTTTACGCACCCCTAAAGTTAAATGGGGGCTTCATCACATGGCGTCGCAAGGCTTGTCTTTCGATGCGCAGTTAAATCTTGCAGATAGCAATGCTGTGCATGCGCTGCTAACGGTGCTAGAACAAACACCCTTGCTAAAAGTGGCTGTAAACCATGCCGCAATAGCGCCGATTGATGTAAATAGCTTTGCGTTTAAAACATGGCGGCAGAATATTCGCGACTTGAATGAAACGCAGCAAGTTGTGTTTAAGTTCTCAGGATTAGAAATGCAAGATCGCCGTTGGCTGTGGCAGCGTGCGTCTTATATTTTTGAATCCTTGCTGGACACCGTTGGCACAGATCACATGATGTTTGCCAGCAACTTCCCGCTGTGTCAGTGGCGAATGCCGTATGCGGCGCTTTGGCATGGGTTCATTGATATGACAACGCCGCTTTCTGTAACTCAAAAAGCGGCGCTGCTGTACGAAAATGCGAAGCGATGGTACGACATCGCATGAAGCTAGCGTACTTAAGCTGCTGAACTAGCCTAGGGTTTATTGCCTTCAATAAACCCGTTGGATTTCAGCTTTATTTAAGCGCAGTTACCGTCATGTGCGGCGAGCGATAAACCACCTCATCGTTTAGATCGATACCAATTCCCGGTGTGTCAGGCGCTTCAATGAAGCCGTTTACTGGCTGAGGATCTTGAATGCAAAGTTCACGGTTCCAATCTTTAATAGCGTAGGTATGGTGCTCGTGAATTAAGAAGTTTGGAATGGCCGTTTCTAGATGCAGGCTTGCCGCTGTCGCTACAGGGCCTCCGCAAACGTGAGCCTGAATACGTACATCGTAAATGTCGGCATAGTCACACACCTTTTTCGCTTCGGTGAAACCGCCACAAAGGCCAACGTCAGGTTGAAGTACATCAATAGATTGATCTTCAAGGTAAGGGCGTACATCCCAGCGATGGTACAGGCGCTCACCGCCCGCAATAGGCACGTTCACGTTCTTCGCTACTTTATCGTGAAGCTTTGAGTTAAGGTAATTCACTGGCTCTTCGTAATATAGACAGCCAATTTCTTCAACGATGTCACCCAGCTGGATAGCCGTTGATGCACCTAATAAGCTGTGACATTCAAAGATGATGTCGCCATCTTCGCCCATTGTGTCTCTAATCGCCTGAAGGCGGGCTTTGAACAGTTTAAGCTCGGGCTTAGTGAACAGCTTGGTTCTGTCGAAGTGGGTGTTGCCGTCTTTATCGTAAACGATGGGGTCAACTTTAACCGCATCGTAACCATCTTTAAGTGCTTTTTCAGTGGCGCGAGCATAGTCAGCAGGGTCGTTAAGCTTGGTCACTTCTTTGTCCCAATCAAACTGAAGCTGGCTGGCGTAGCTACGAAGCTTGCCATTGGTCTTGCCGCCAAGTAATTCGTACACAGGCAAACCAAGTGCTTTGCCTTTAATATCCCAAAGTGCAGTATCAATGGCGCTCATCGCTGCATAAATTACAGGGCCGCCGCCTAATCCCCAGAAACCTTCGCGCAGCATTCTGGACCAGAGCAGTTCCGTGTGGAAAGGGTTAAAGCCAATTAGCATGGCTTCAGCGATTTCTTTAATCATGTGAGCTGCAGCGCTGTGGCCCCAGTCATAAGCAAGCCCTGCTTCACCTACTCCAGTAATGCCTTCATCGGTGTAAACGCGCACGAAAACAGGGTTCCATTGAGGGCGCTTAGGGCATTC
>NZ_JAFLMX010000269.1:0-3220 GCF_017849675.1 Alteromonas sp. AO-Serp | reverse complement strand
CAGTTATGCCTTTGTTTTAGACAACGACATGGATGGAGCGCTAGCCGCCACCGAGAAGCTGCGAGAACAAGCCCCCACCAATAAAGACGTGCTACAACAGCTAGCAAAAATTTATCTTCAAAAAGGTGAGCCGAGTAAAGCTGCCGAGGTCTACGGCGTGTATGTGAGTCAGTATCCAGACGACGTAACCAGCAAATTTGCCTATGCAGCACTACTGATTGAGATAAGAGAACTCGATAAAGCAGAGCCTATTGTTGATGACTTGTTAGCTCTTAATGAAAATCATCCGCTGCTTAACACCTTTAAAGGAATTATTGAGTCGGCCAACGAAAATTACGCAAAAGCCTTAAAACACCTAGAGATAGCCGTTCAAAACGGCAGAAGTGACCAAGTGGTGCGCTTGGTTGCGGGCTTTAGCGCTTACCAAATACAAGATTTTGAAGCTGCGCAACGTCACCTTACAATGGTTGCGTCTAGCCTTCCCGACAATCATCCAGGCCTTCGCATGCTGGCAGACAGTATGTTGCAGTTAGGTGAGAACGATGAAGCGCTAAAAGTGTTAGCCAGAGTGAAAGGTGAAGAAGGTGTTGATGCTGCGTTATTCTCAAAAGCTAGTTACCAGCTGTTAAAAGACGGCAATGTGGTTGGCGCTAAGCAAATGGTGGAAAAATCTGAAGCGGTGAGTACCACGGCAGAGGATCTCTCTCGTTTGGGTGTGCTGCAATTGTCGTTAAACGATGTCGATGGCCTTGTGAATCTTGAACAGGCCGTTGAACAGTCGCCAGAATCAGTGACGTCACAAGCCACGTTACTACGAGCTTACATTGCTACCAACCAGTTGGAAAAAGCAAAAAGTGCTGCCAAAGAGTGGCACGAACAATCGCCTGACACCGCCGCGCCGCTTATCTACTTAGGCAATATCGCTACCGCAGAAGGAGCTTATCAAGAAGCCGCCCAATACCTTGATAAGGCAAGCAAACTGAAAGGTGCTGAAAATGAGGTGGTATACTCTCGCGCAAAACTACTGGTAGCAGAAGGCAAAAAAGACGACGCGATTTCCTCTCTTCGCGCGTTCATTGATAAGAACCCTGCCGATGTGCCTGCGCTGGCGTTGTGGTTTGCGTTAGCCACTGAAAAAGGTAACGCAGAGCAAGTAATTAAACATACCCAACAACAGTTTAACGCTAAAAAAGGCGACCTGAATTTAAGGCTTTTACTTGCAAGAATGTATTCGCTTAATAATCAGCTTGATAAAACGGTTTCGCTTTTAGCTGATGTAGAAGGGAATGAAGCGTCACCGCAAGCGTTTTGGAATCTAAAAGGCCAAGCGCTCATCGCAACTAACAATTTGAAAGATGCGACAGCATTCTTTGATCGCTGGCTATCGTTTTACCCTCAAGATAAAAACGCGGTATTGGGGAAATTGTTAATTGTTGATTCGCAAAAGCAATTTGAACAGGGGCTAACATTAATAAATAAGGTATTAGCTAAACGTCCTGACGCACAGCTAACTTTATTGAAAGCATACTTCCACAGCCGTCTGGGTCAGGCTAAACCTGCGTGGGACATAATAAATAGTACCGCTGAAGAGGTGAGAGCGCTGCCGTTTGTAAGAGGTGTGATTGCGCGTTTGTATCTTATTGATAAAGCGCCAGAGCAAGCGGTAGAGCATGCAAAAGCTGCTTATGACGCCACGCCAAACTCTGACAATGCTTTGTTATTAACGGCAGCGTTGGAGATGTCGGATAAAAAAGCTCAGGCCCATACGTTCCTTGAAAAACACGTTCAGATGCACAGCAACGACATCCCAAGTGCAATGCTGTTAGCCGAGCGTCAAATTGGCAAAGACCGAGCAGCAGCCATTAAAACTTATGAACAGGTGCTAGCTAAAACGCCAGATAATTTTGTCGTATTAAATAACCTGGCGTTTTTGGCGCTGGAAGATAAAAAACTTACCCGAGCAGAAGAGCTCGCTAAAAAGGCCGTATCACTGCAGCGTGAGAACGCAGACGCCGCGGACACGCTAGCGCAAATATACATTGCTAAAGGTGATAAAGCCGCAGCGCTTAAACTGTACGAGGAAGTCGCTGCACGTCCTATTGCGAACGACGACGTATATTTAAATTATGTGAGTGTATTACTTGAACTCGATAAAAAGGCGCTCGCCTCGCGCAAGCTGGCAAGCCGAGAGTTTAAGTCAGAGGCAGCCAAGCAAAGAGCGGAGTCACTTAAGCAGCAATACGGGCTTTAGACTCGCCCGGGCGTATCTTGCTTTAGCCTAAATCTAGGCATCACCATTTTTGAGAAACTAAAAAGGCCACATCACTGTGGCCTTTTTCAATTGCGCTATTCGGACAGAACGCACTTAGCTGGTTTTGTTTACCGTGCTATTTTGATTATTAGCGGCAAGCTGTGCCTTCAGCTCTCGTAGTTCTTTCATTACATCTTGAAGGGTTGGCTCTACGTTCCCTTGGGCAATTTGCTCTTCAAGTAAGGCGGCTTCTTTTTCTGCTCGTGCTTTTTCGTTTTCTCTTTCCATCACGTTCACCACGATACCAATCACCATGTTTAAAAACGCGAAGGCGGTGAAGAAAATAAAGGTAAGGTAGAAAATCCAGCTTAGCGAATAGACCTCTTGGGTCTCGTACATTACGTCAGTCCAATCTTCGAACGTCATAATTCTAAAGAGCGTCAGCATCGAGATAGTGATATCGCCCCACAGTACAGGGTTGATGGTTTCAAATAAGGTACTGCCCACAGCGGCATATATGTAGAAGATGATAAACATTAACAGCATTACGTACGCTAATTGAGGCAATGCTTTCACCAAAGATACTAACAGGATCCTAAGCTCGGGGATGATCGAGATCATACGCAGGACGCGGAATACTCGCACCAAACGAGCGATAAGTGCCAGCTCAGTGTCGTCTGCAGGAATGAGGCTGATGACCACAATCAGTGTGTCAAACCAGTTCCAGAAGCTTTTGAAAAAGTAGCGTTTACGTTTTTCAGCCAAAAATCGTATGGTGATCTCTGTCAGGAAGAATGCACTGATAAACCAATCTAAGAATAACGTGACGGATGACATGCCTGCTGGCAATTCATAGGTTTTGGCACCTACGAGAAGCGCTGAAATAACGATAACGCTAATTACAAAGGCTTCGAACCATTTATTGGCTCGAATGCGCTCAAATTTATTTTGAAGTTCAGAGGCTTGCAT
>NZ_JAFLMX010000219.1:0-2691 GCF_017849675.1 Alteromonas sp. AO-Serp | reverse complement strand
GAAGGTAACGACTAGCATGGCAGGGCAGGACGAACAAATTACTCAGGCATTAGAGGCGCAAGAAGAAGCCTTAGAAGCCATGGGTGAAGACGCAGGTTTGCCTGAAGAGGAGGCCGGTCCAAGACAGCTTTCTTTTAGCTTTGCGAAGCGCAATCAGGTATTGCTGGAAACCAATGAAACCCCTGCGGTTTTATATTTTACAGAGAATACGCCGTTTGATGTATTCGCCGAAGTGCGACGTTTCTACGGCGAGCCCTTTGTACCGAAAACTATTCCTGCGAACGAATTTGAAAGCCTGCTTACCAGTGCGTTTCAGCGCGATAGCTCTGCGGCTAAACAGCTAATGGAAGACCTTGGCAACGAGAGTGATTTGTTCGCTCTTGCTGAAGACTTGCCTGACACTGAAGACCTGTTAGACAGTGAAGACGATGCGCCTATTATCAAGCTTATCAACGCCATGTTGGGCGAGGCGATTAAAGAAGGCGCGTCAGACATTCACATTGAAACCTTTGAAAACCAGCTTGTGGTTCGCTTCAGGGTAGACGGCGTGTTACGCGAAATTTTGCGCCCGAATCGCAAACTTTCTTCCATGCTGGTATCGCGTATTAAAGTTATGGCGAAGTTAGATATCGCCGAGAAACGCGTGCCCCAGGATGGCCGTATTACATTGCGTATTGCTGGGCGAGCAGTAGATGTGCGTGTTTCGACCATGCCTTCAAGCCACGGCGAGCGTGTGGTATTGCGTCTACTGGATAAAAACAATGCGCGCTTAAATCTAGAAGATTTAGGCATGACGCTGCAAAACCGTAATCACTTTTCATCTCTTATTCGAAAACCTCACGGCATTATTTTGGTTACCGGCCCCACGGGCTCGGGTAAAAGTACCACCCTGTATGCAGGGTTAACCGAGATAAACTCGCGAGACAGAAACATCTTAACGGTTGAAGATCCTATCGAATTTGACCTTCCTGGTATTGGACAAACGCAGGTTAACCCTCGCGTAGATATGACCTTCGCCCGCGGCCTTCGCGCTATTTTGCGTCAAGACCCCGATGTAGTCATGGTGGGTGAGATTCGTGATATCGAAACGGCGCAAATTGCTGTTCAAGCCAGTTTAACCGGTCACTTAGTACTCTCTACTCTGCATACCAATACGGCAGCAGGCGCGATCACCCGTTTAGAAGACATGGGTATTGAGCCATTTCTGCTGTCTTCGAGCTTATTGGCCGTCTTGTCACAGCGGCTCGTTCGTACCCTGTGCCCAGATTGCAAAAAGCCACATACGCCTGACGCTTCTGAGCTTGAAGTATTAGGGCAAAACGCCACAAGCGAGACCACCATCTACAAGCCCCATGGCTGCGCCGCGTGTAATCAAACCGGATATCGCGGTCGTACCGGTATTCACGAGCTATTGTTGGTAGATGAAAAAGTGCGCGAGATGATGCACGAAGGTGTAGGTGAGCAAGCCATTGAACGCTACATCAGAAAGACGACACCAAGCATTCGTGAAGACGGCTGTAGTAAAGTGCTGGCGGGCGCTACCTCACTTGAAGAAGTGCTTCGAGTTACGAGGGAAGACTAAATGGCGGCATTCGCTTTTAAGGCGGTTAATGCCCGCGGTAAAAATACAAATGGCGTACTTGAAGGTGATAATGCACGCCAGGTTCGCCAACAGCTGCGCGAAAAAGGGTTAATTCCCTTAGAAGTAGAGCAGGTCGCAGAGCGCTCACAAAGCGAAGGCAAAGGCCTGTCGTTTTCTTTATTTAAACCCCGTATTTCAGCATCAGATTTAGCGCTACTCACGCGTCAGCTCGCCACTCTTGTCGAATCGGCCCTTCCCGTTGAAGAAGCACTGCTTGCCGTAGCCGAGCAGTGTGAAAAGCCTCGTCAGAAAAACATGATGATGGCAGTACGCAGTAAAGTCGTGGAAGGACATGGACTTGCCGATGCATTGGGTCAATTTCCAAGTGTGTTCGACGAGCTATACCGTGCGATGGTCGCAGCAGGGGAAAAATCCGGTCACCTAGATACCGTGCTTAACCGCCTTGCTGACTACACAGAACGCAGACAACAAACCCGCAGCCAAATTACTCAGGCGATGATTTATCCATCGCTAATGCTGTTTTTTGCGATGGGTATCGTGCTGCTATTGTTAACGGTGGTAGTGCCCAAAATTGTAGGGCAGTTCGATCACATGGGGCAAGACCTTCCTGCCATTACCCAATTTCTTATATCCGTAAGTACGTGGCTGCAAAATTACGGCCTGTTCATGCTTATTGGTATTGGTGTGCTCATTGTCATTATTCAGCGTGTGTTACAACAAAAGCACATGAAGCTGCGCTACCACAGAGCGCTTCTAACCCTACCATTAATTGGCCGGGTATCTCGCGGTCTTAATACCGCGCGTTTTGCTCGCACCTTAAGTATTCTGAGCGCCAGCGCAGTACCCTTGCTTGAAGCCATGCGTATATCGGGTGACGTACTGGAAAATCAACATATTAAGAACCAAGTAGCTGAAGCAGCCATTAACGTTAAAGAAGGCAGCAGCTTACGGGCAGCGATGGATAACAAGAAAAAGTTTCCAACAATGATGATGCATATGATTGCGTCCGGTGAAAAGTCGGGGGAGCTACAGCAAATGCTAGCTCGCGCCGCAGATAATCAAGATAGGGAATTTGAAGCGCTTATTGG
>NZ_JAFLMX010000314.1:0-1563 GCF_017849675.1 Alteromonas sp. AO-Serp | reverse complement strand
GCTGAATATCCTGCTCTTCGTCATACAGTTCACGAAACAGAGCATAGCGGGTTTTGCTGTGGGTGAGCTTATTAAGTGAAAAAGGAAACGCGATATACGGGGTTTGACCAAAAAAGTACCCCGCATCTTTCTTTTTCATCCTGTTTACCGCAAGGCCTGTGCGAATTAAGCCATTCGCCAACCAATTGGGCAGAGCGGGTTTAATGCCAAACATGGGCGAAGCTAAAACGGCTTTTGAAAACAAATTCGGAAGGCGCAGCAGCGTGAGTGCACCAATGGCGCCCCCCATCGAATGGCATACCAGCTGTAACGGGCCTTGCTGCAGTGGCTTTACAATAGTTTCTACGAACATAACGAAGTCATCAACGTAGTCGTCAAAATCGGCAACATAACCATGCTGAGGGTCACGGGTCATCCTGTCTGACAAACCTTGGCCTCTGTGATCTAAGATGAATACGGCGAAACCATTTTGATAGAGATCGTAAATGAACTCTTTGTACTTTAAATAAGATTCGATTCGACCAGAGCATATTACAATGGTAGCTCGCGGCGATTCTGGGATACAGTGCGCAAAGCGTACCTTGATATTGTCTTTCCCAGAGAAGTGGCCCTGAGTAACACTGTTTTGCCAGAAGGGATTGATATACGTGGCAAAAGTGCTGGCTAAGTTATTTTCAGACGTGAACGTCCAGTTCATAAATACCCTATTACAGTCAAATTGCGCTCTTTGTTAGGCTACGGAGTGCTATCAACGTTCCCAATCATAACTTGGGAAATGACATAGTAACTCGTAGCCCACCGCGCTCAGCAGGTTCAGCGATTATGCGTCCATGATGCAACTCAACTGCCGCTTTTGCAATGGATAAGCCCAAGCCTACGCCTCCTGACTCACGCTCTCTGGCAAGAGTTGCCCTGTAAAACGGAGAAAATATACGCTCACATTCCTCAATGGTTAACCCGTCGCCGTCATCTGTAATGTGAATACACCAATGCTGCGCATCTTCGCTAAACGCAATATGCGTGACGAGTTTGCTATGGCGTATGGCATTGCGAAGAACATTCTCGACAGCGCGACAAAACATCATGCTGTCAATGACTACCGTCTTTTTGGGTATATCGTCAATTTTTAACTGCTTGTTTTTGTTTGCCACTTCAAAGTTAGCGTCGGTCAGCACATCGTTGAGCACTAAAGACAAAGCGTGTTTTTGCATGTTGGCTTCGCCAGCTTCAGCACGACTAAGAGTAAGTAATTGGCTTACCAGCGCTTCCATACGATCAGCCTCTCGCTCAACACGAGATAACGTGGCAGGGTCTACATTTTGCTGATGGGCAAGACCTAGCGCCATTTGCAGTCGCGCTAGGGGTGAACGAAGTTCGTGAGACACATCGGCCAATAATCGCTTTTGTGCGCCCCACATTGATTCGAGCTGTTCAGCCATTTTATTGAAATCGCGCGCCAACTGACCTAACTCATCCTGACGCTTGGCAGCCTTGCCCACCCGCGTTTGCCAGTCGCCGCTTGCTAAACGTTTTGCTGAACCCTGAATGTGCAAAATAGGGTTG
>NZ_JAFLMX010000185.1:0-3672 GCF_017849675.1 Alteromonas sp. AO-Serp | reverse complement strand
CGGTCCATGGAATATTGTTGTGGTGCACGTTATCTAGCAAATCTATAAGAGAAAGGAACGAAGGCTTCGCGGATTCTGAGAGTGCGAAGCTGCGCAATTTACCTAATGCAAAGTCGTGCTTTTCTAAATCGTTAAACACTCTCTCAGCTATCTTTGGACCTATGCCGGGCAATAACTTAAGCACTCGAAAAGCTGATATTTTATGTTTAGGGTTATCTGCCCAACGTAAAATGCAAAGCATATCTTTTACATGCGAAGCTTCCAGAAATTTAAGGCCACCATGTTTAACGAAAGGGATATTGCGTCGAGTAAGTTCAAGCTCTAGACGATCGCTGTGATAACTTGAACGAAACAGAACGGCTTGCTGTTTTAAATCAATCCCTTCTTCACGAGCCGCCAAAACTCGCTCAACAATATATTCTGCTTGGAACATGTCATTTTCAACAGTTACCCACTTAGGCATAGGGCCGCTTTTACGCTCGCTGAACAACGACACCTTGTAGCCTTCGTCGCTTTCTGAAAGAAGGGTATTAGACAAGTTCAATATGTTCGGATGTGACCGATAATTCTGTTGTAGCGTTATCACTTTGCCACGCATGGAAAATGCAGTTGGAAAGTTAAGAATATTGTCTACCGTTGCTGAGCGAAATGAGTAGATTGATTGGGCGTCATCGCCTACAACGGTAAGGCCTTCACCGGTTGGGAAGAAACCTTTTAAAATGCCAGCTTGAAGAACGTTGGTATCCTGATATTCGTCTACCAACACATTGTCGAATTGCTCTCTTACTTTTTGAGCAATAGCGTCGACCTGCGCCATGTGAAAACAGTAAAGCAGTAAGTCGTCATAGTCTAAACTCACTTGTTCAATTTTAGTTTTCGCATAGTGAGCAAACAGCGTGTTCAGCTCTTCTTCCCACTCGCTACAATAGGGGAAATGAGTATCGAGTATGTCGATAAGCGGTGCTTGCGCGTTCACGCAACGAGAGTAAATGTCTAAACACGTTTTCTTTTTAGGAAAGCGCCGATTGACACCGCTGAAGCCAAGTTCGTGGCGAAGCAAATCAAGCATATCCGCGCTGTCGTTACGATCCATAACCGTAAAGTCGGGATCTAAACCAATGAGTGAAGCGTGCTCTCGTAGCAGTCGCGATGCGATTGAATGAAAAGTGCCCATCCAAGGAAGTGTGACCGGATGATACGCCTTTTGTTTCTCACGCAACGTTCGCTCTATTATGCGGTTCGCCCGTGAACTTAATTCCGACGAAGCCCTTCGCGCAAACGTCATCAATAAAATTCGTTCTGGCGCAACACCATGCAATATTAGCTGTGCTGTTTTGTGAGCGAGAGTGTTAGTTTTACCTGTGCCAGCGCCTGCAATAATTAACAGCGGGTGGTGCGTTTCATCGCTCAGCTCCGTTTCGCCCGCTCCTACGGAACTCAACCCGTAATTCACGGCTTCTTGCTGCTGCGGGTTTAATTCAGAATGAGAGAGCATAAAAAATCCTATTGAAGAGCACTTCAATAGGATAAATTAATGCACTGTATATTTAAACAGTTTTGTGTGGTGTTTAATTTTCTACCTCTGGAGTTTATGACGCTCTTTCGGGTTTCACATTTCATCCATTAATGCTTTAACTTTTGAAGCCTTGTCAGGAACGGCGGCCTATAGACCGGCCTTAGTATCTGTTTTCAAAAAGTAGACATCATTCTTCTTTACTTTTACTCAATTCTGCAAGGAAAGGTTGGAAATTCGGACAAGATAGAAGCAACTCCTGTAATAAACTAATTGAACGAATAAATTCATTAAGCTGCTCTGGGGAATCATGTAATTCAGAGAAAAATGCATCCATGCGCATCAACACAGCGAAAGGGTGATAAAGGTTAACTTCGGCATTTGTATCAGCGCTTAAATTATCAATCACTTTCCACTTATTATCATGGGGCGAATAACTAACGTTCGATGCATTTAACTCGTTAATTCTTTCTGCGATCTCGCTTCTAAGCCCTTTAAAAGTAGTGCTTGATTGGAGCGAGTTATGTAACGATTTTTGAAAGTCGAAGATTAATCCGACGTGCATGTGTTTGCCCGTTATCTGTTCAAATTTATGGTCAGCACCATCAGCCAAAAAGCCGCAGAAAATACCTGGCTTCCAATCAAGCTTCTGCTTATTTCCAAAACTACAAAACTCTATTCCAATTCGACGCTCAACAGCGGAAAGTCGATCTTTTACAGTAGGTGCCAAAAATTGGGCTAAAGGCCAACGGATATGTTCAAGAGAGGCTTGCTTGATTAGCGAACGCATTTGTTCTTCTAGCTGTTTAGCTTCAAGGTAATGCGTAATAGCCAATTGATTGATAGGAGATATCTTACCCAATCCCTCTGCTTGAAGAAGCCCTTTGAAGGACTCCAAGTACCATTTGGCTGTTTCATTTTTTAAAGGCTTAATTTTACCCAATAGTTCGTGAATATCATGCCAACAAATAGCGCAGTCGGGGTTTTGTTTATGTTGATACTCTCGTGCAGTTATAAGAACAACGTGATGATAATTGAAATGTTCTTCAGCATAGGCTCTGTAATTATCGAGCTGAGAGTAACTCAATTCAGAATAGACTTTATGCTCGAAAACTATTACTACGTCGTCCCACTTAACAAGCATGTCAGGAAACTTTCCGTCGAAATTTGCTTGAGTTGTGACCTCATAGTTATTGGTATTGAACGCTTTTGGGAGCGCTGATTTTGAATTAATCTCTTCTAAGAGAGCTATCATAACCTCGCTGCTATTTTTCAATAAGTGCGCAAATGCCTCTGTTAAAAAGTTCTCTAATGGATCTGATTTATCTCTAGGTCGATACTTTCTTAAATTTACGAGTAGGTTGTCTTCCATGCTCTGGGCTCTTCCACATTATTTATTTAATTATCAAGTAACTCACAGAAAGCACCATTTTCATAAGTGCTTTCACCTCGCTCGCGAATACTTATTGCAACCTAACGATAAGAGTTAATGTATCCGGTAAATTGATTATGCGTTTGAAAGGTAAAATAAAAGTCATTAGTAAGCGATTCAAAAGACCGCATAGTGAGTATCTCTTTTCCATTTACATTTTTCGTCCTGTAATGAAAAAGTGTCGATAATGAGTTTTCTACTGCACTTGTTTTTAATAATAGTGCTATCAGCAAAAATTTTAAACGTAGCACATCTCTTCTCAAAGAGAACTCGTCCACGAGGGAACATCTGATACTCGGAATTCATAAGTGTAGGAAATTCTGGAAGGTAAGCTTTCTCGGTTTCCCAAACACTTATATGGCTAAAACATGTGTCGGCAATACCCAGACTACTGTACTTTGCTTTCGACAATAATATAGACCTAGATATTAGCCTTTCATGGTAAATCCAAAAGATACCAATACGTGAATTCGATGCTGTCATTTAAGTTGTCTTAATTTAGTTTTACACCCCACTGACACTTTTCATTTTTAGAACCCTCTTTAGATGTTACGTTTCGAAAGCCCCAAAAAAATGTTAAAACCGATACCCCAACATTAAAGCTGCGCTAGATTCATATTCATCGGCAACTTTCTGTATATTCACTTCAAAATCTAACGCGATGTTTTCGAAACCATATTGGTGCAAGCTAAACGATACTGCATCGATTGGCTCATCACTTCCATAT